>PMOK01000110.1 GCA_003162425.1 Bryobacterales bacterium
AGGGCCACTAGCAATGAGCCGCCCCCGTTGACGTAGGCACGCAAGTTGTTCTCGAGACCGGGCGGCAGCGAGCTGACATCGGAGAGCACCACGAAAGCGTATTTCGAAAGCGACTGGTTGGTGGCTTGGTCCACCGCAAGCGGCTCCAGCACAAAGCCGGCTTCAGTCACAGATTCCAGTGCCGAACGGTAGTAAAGCTCTCCTTGTTGCTGGCCGGCTGCGTGTAGAAACAGCACCGGATGCGGATCGGCGCGCTCCACGGCGAATGGAAAACGGTCGTCCTGAGGCAGAGAGTCGGCCGGTTCGACCCGGATCTCGGCTTTGTGGAATCCATAGGGCGATTCGAGAGATAGAAATTCGACACTGGCGCGGCCGCCCGCTGGAATGTCCACGGATTTGCTCTCAAGGACGCGGCCATCCAGGACCAGCGACACGGTCCGCTTGGCAGGTTCCGTTCCGATGCCTGCGATGACAGCTTGAACCTGTACTTTTTTCGGACCGTAGATCTTGCCGGGCGCCGTCACGCTTTCCACCAGCCAGTTGGGCTCGCGATTGTCCGCGACCGAATGAAAGATCAGGTTGGTATCGCCGCCCAGCCGCAAATCGGCGAAGGATGGAGGCAGCGATGATTTCTGCATGTCGCTTACGAAGTGAACTTCAAGCGGCACGCGCGAGGATTGCGCCACGGTCCGCAACGTCCGCGCCAGTTCGCCATAGGAGCTGCGTTCGTCGGAGGGCTGAATGGATTGGATAGCGGCTTTGAGCTGATCCGCGTCTTCCACCGGCTGCGTGAGCATGTGAATGTGCGAGCCAACCTCCAGCACCTGGCCGCGCTCCCCGGCGTTGAGATTTGAAACAGCGTTCAGAGCTTCCCGTTTTGCGCGGGCCAAATGATCGCCGTAACGCATGCTGAAGGAATTGTCCACCGCGATCAGCAGCATCTTGCGAGAGCTGGAACTGGCCGCGGATCGCGTGACGAACGGGTTGGCGAACGCGAGCGCGAGCAGCAGCAGCAGAGCCACGCGCAGCGAGAGCAGCAAAAGATAGCGGAGCCGGCGGTGCTTGATGGAGCTCTGGGTGCGCCGCTCGAAGAACATCAGGGAACTGAACGGATGCGGAGTGCTGCGGTACTGGCGGAGCAGGTGAATCCAAAACGGCAGGCCGATGACCGCCAATCCAGCCAGAAACCATGGCGCCAGAAAGCCCACCTATAACCTCCCCTTGCGAATCAAGAAATATTCGCGCATCGCGTCGTCGAGCGGCCGGTCGGTACGGAGCAGGAAATAGTCGATATTGTTGGCGCGCGCCTTTTTCTTCAGGGCGGCTACGTGCGCGTCGATCCTCGGCCCATATTCTTCCCGCGCGTATTCGGGCGAAACATCCAACGCGTCTTTGGTTTCCATGTCCACCAGCAGAACCGGTTCTTTCAGCGTGGGACGGATCTCTTCCGGATCGAGGACGTGGAACAGAACCAGATCGTTGCCGTGGAAGCGCAGCGGCGCGATGGTGTCGATCACCACTTGCGGTTGTTCGTAGAAATCCGAGAGCACCACGACAATGCCGCGCCGCCGGTGGAACTGCTGGAAATGAATGAACGGCTTCGCAAAATCGGTGCGCGTACCGAGCTCGGCCTTTTCTATGGCATGCGCCACGCGCATGAACTGTCCCTGGCGCGTGGAGGGCTGCACATAGTTGCGGACATCGTCGTCAAAAAGAATGACGCCTGCGGCGTCGCGCTGCTGATTCGCCAGGTATGCCAGCGAAACCGCCAGGAAACGCGCATAGTCCAGCTTGGTGATGCCGTGTGAAGAATATCCCATGGATGCGCTGGAGTCCACCATCAAGGTGAGCTGGCTGTTGGTTTCTCCGCGATAGCGCTTCAGGTAAGCACGCTCGGTGCGCGCATAGACGTTCCAATCCACGTGGCGCAGATCGTCACCGGGCGTGTAGGCGCGGTATTCGGCAAACTCCTGGCTGAATCCGAAATCGGGCGAGCGATGCAGCCCGGCCACAAATCCATCCACCACAGTTTTGGCTACCAGATCCAGACTCGAGATCTCGGCCAGTAGCGCTGGGTTGATGAAGCGGGTTGGAGTGCGGGGGTGCATCTAACGACCGTTTCTCGTTTCTCGTTTCTCGTTTCTCGTTCTGACCGCTCTTCGCTGGTTGCTGTTTTCTGCCCACGGCCCCCGAAACGGCGTGTCCGTTACCGTTGATCGTTGGCTGAACGAACAACGAGAAACGAGAAACGAGAAACGAGAAACGTCTTTCACTTCGGCTCCGGTTTCCACTCCAAGAGGCGCTTCAGAATCGCGTCGGAATCGAGCCGCTCCGATTCGGCGTGGAAATTCAGGAGAATGCGATGGCGCAGGATCGGGGCGGCCAAGACGCGGATGTCTTCGTAAGTCACGTGGTAACGATTGCGCATCAGGGACCGGGCTTTCGCGGCCAAGACCATGAACTGAGCGGCTCGAACGCTGGCGCCGAAATTCACGTAATTCTTGACGAAATCGGGGGCGCTCGAGTCGTTGGGCCGCGTCGCGCGAACCAACTCCACGGCGTAGCGCGCCACTGAATCCGCAATCGGAACCATACGGACCAATTGCTGAAAATCCAGAATCTCTTCCGGGTTGGTCACGGTATCCACCTGCGCAACAGCTGTGGTAGTCGTGAGATCTACTACCTTCACTTCGTCTTCGGCCGACAAATAATCGAGAATTGTGTTGAACAGAAACCGGTCCAACTGCGCTTCGGGCAGCGGATAGGTCCCCTCCAGCTCGATCGGGTTCTGCGTAGCGAGAACAAAGAACGGCGCATTGATTTTGTATTGATGGCCGCGTACCGTGCAGGACAGCTCCTGCATGGCTTCGAGCAGCGCCGATTGTGTCTTGGGAGGCGTGCGGTTGATCTCGTCAGCAAGCAGGACATTGGAAAATATCGGGCCGGGAACAAAGGTCCAGGTGCGATGGCCCGTGGTGGTGTCCTCTTCGATGATGTCGGTTCCGGTGATGTCGGAAGGCATCAGGTCGGGCGTGAACTGGATGCGTTTGAAAACCAGGCCGAGCGTCTGGGCCAGCGTGCGGACCAGCAGCGTCTTGGCGGTTCCAGGCAAGCCGGTGATCAGACAGTGGCCGCCCACGAAGAGCGATATCAACACCTGCTCGATCACCTCTTCCTGTCCGATGATCGCTTTATGGACTTCCCGCACGATGCTGTTGCGAACCTCCTTGAAACGGTCAATCCGTTCCTTGAGTTCCGCCGAGCCGGCAATGGTTGTGCTTGGAGTGGACATTTTATTTTGAGATTTCTAAAAGTAGTCTTTGCGCCGGCTTGTAGCCCGGAGCCGCTTCGAGAGCCTGCAGCACCTGATCCCGCGCGTCGTCAATTCGATTGGCCTTGCGCAACGCGTTGGCCAACTCGAAATGCGCCCCGGCTTGATCCAGCGGCTTGGTCGCGAGTACAGCCTGGTATTCGCGAATCGCGCCCGGCAGGTTGTTCTGCGCGAGCCACAAGTCGCCCAATCGCTTGTGCAATTCTGGATCCTCGGGATAAATGTAGTTTAGACGATCCAGCGTGGCCGCCGCCTTTTTGGGATCGCCGGCTTCTTCCTGATACGTGGCCAGCCGCTTGATCAGAAGCGGGCTCCGGCCGCCCTGCTGGCTGTAGGTCTCCAGTTCCTTACGCGCGGCCGTTTTGTCGCCCTTGGCTTCGTACGCGTCCGCCATTAATTCATAGACGCTTCCCGGTTCGACATAGTCAGGATAAAAATCGCGAATGGTGGCGCCTTCCCTGATCACGTCGTCATACTTCTTGGCGCGCAGATCGCCAACTGTGATTTTCAGCTGTTTTTTCCATTCGTCGAAGTGGTCTACCGTATTCTTAGTCTGCGCCTCGATCCACGCCAGGAATTGTTTGTCGAATTCCTCACTGGACATGCCGAGATTGTTGCGGATCGCGTCGGGGGTGGATTCCAGTTTGGCGTACGAATGGACCATATCCAAAAGCTTCCCGTAGCCCCACTTCTCGGCGATGTAATTGCAAATCTTGCCGGCTTGATAGTAGGAGACCACCACTTGCGCCGGATAGCTGGGCCGAATAAAGCCACGATCGAGTTCAGCCACAGGCAATAGCTTCTTGGCGTGAATGGCGGTGACGACTTCCGGATCCAAGCGATCGCCCCAGTCCGGCGAGGCCGCGGTTTCTTCGTAAACGGCCAAGCCTTCGGTGAACCAGCGCGGGACGCGATGATTGGTGGCCTGCAGCACGAACACGTGGCTCATCTCATGCCACATCGTACTTGCCCAATGAAAGGTCCCGGGCGGGCGTCCGGAAGGGCTGTCCATCGCGACCACGGAACCGAACGTAACGCCCAAGGCTCCCAGACCCGGCATGCCCATGGTGCGGACGGCGAAATCTTCATGGTCCGGATAAACTTCCAGTTGCACCGGCCCTTTTAACTTCAATTGATATTTCTTCTCGTAGGTGGCAATGCAGCGCTTGAGCTCGGACTCGATATATGGACGGAGCAGTTCCGCTTCCTTCTTGTTGAGCTTGAGAATCGTGTTGCTGGTTTCGTACGTGACGAAATTCTTGTAGCTGTCCAGCAATCGGAGCGTGTTCACGGTTTCCGCGTTCTTGTATCCACCTTCGTAGCATTGCTCGAGTTGTGCTCTGGCTTCTTGCTCCTCGCCGAGACGCATTAGTTGAATTCCCAACTGCGCGCGCGCTTCCCAAAGACGCGGATT
>PMOK01000279.1 GCA_003162425.1 Bryobacterales bacterium
TACATCAAGGATCCGTACACGACGCTGAAGGAAACCAAAGATCGCATCTTTGCAACGGCCGTACGCGCCACGTGGCGCTATGCATCCACGAATTTGGACTTCAACGCTGTGTGGCAGGGAGTGCGACAGGTGATTCTGGATACTTTCGCCACGCACGACAGCCTCTCAGTGCAGCACACGCTCCACGCGCTCGGCCGGCAGGTGCTGGCGGCATTTCCGGATATTTCGGGGATCCAGCTCGTTATGCCTAACAAGCATGCTTTACTGGTAGATCTGTCGCCCTTTGGAATGGACAATCCGAACGAAGTGTTCCTGCCCATTGATGAGCCGTCCGGGTATATCGAAGCCACGCTCGCGCGAGGCACCGGTCGCTGACGCTCGCGGTTCAGTTACCGTAGCCGAACCGCGACCGTAAGGGAGTCGGTGCTTTTAGTACTTCACCTTGGCGGGCGACCGCTGCCATTCGCGAAATGCTTCCAGCGCCTGCTCCCGCATCAACTGATGCGTGGGAATCTTGCGCTCGCCGGGCGGCAGCTCGAGCTGATCATAAATCAACGAATCGTCAAAGCCGACGCGCGCCGCGTCGTCCCGCGTGTTCGCGTAGTAGACCTTGGCCAATCGCGCCCAATAAATCGCGCCCATGCACATCGGGCAAGGTTCGCAGGTAGTGTACAGCTCGCAATCGATAAGTTGGAAATTCCGTGCCGCCTGGCACGCGGCTCGAATCGCGACCACTTCGGCGTGAGCCGTGGGGTCCAGCATTGTCGTTACTTGGTTGGTCCCGGTTGCGAGAATCGATCCGTCGCGCACCACTAGCGCCGCAAACGGACCGCCAGAGCCCGACCGCACGTTCTCAATCGAGAGCGCAATGGCCCTCTCCATGAAGCGATCCACCATTCGAGTCTATCGAAATCCGTTGTCTCGAACCTGCTACTCTTCATACAAATGAGCGAGCTTAGCCGCATTGGTGTTGCCATTGACTCCAGTTTATTGAAGAAGTTCGACAGTCTCATCGCATCGCGCGGGTACACCAACCGCTCTGAGGCCTTTCGCGATTTGATTCGGGATGAGCTCGTCCAGAAGTCGTGGGAGGGCCCGGACACGACAGTGGTTGGAACCGTGACGCTGGTGTATGACCATCACGTCCGTCTTTTAAACGAGAAGCTCACCGGTATGCAGCACTCCCACTTTCATCACGTCCTCTCGACACTGCATGTTCATCTGGATCACGATAACTGCTTGGAGGTGCTGGTGGTGAAAGGGAAGGCCAGCGTTGTCAAGAAACTGGCGGACGCTTTGATCAGCACCAAGGGCGTGAAGCACGGCCGGCTGACCATTACTTCCACGGGCGCTGAGCTGTGATTGCCGGAGTGGGAATCGATGTGGCCGAAGTGGACCGCATTCGTGACGCCATCGAACGCCATGGCCGCCGCTTTATCGACCGGATTTATACCGCCGCGGAGATCGCTTACGTGGAACGAAAGGCCAACCGCTTCGAACGTTATGCCGCGCGTTTTGCCGCTAAAGAGGCCGGCATGAAAGCTATCGGAACGGGCTGGAAACGTGGCGTCCGCTGGCAGGATTTCGAAGTGACCAATCTGCCCTCCGGCCGTCCCACGCTTCAGTTTCACGGCGAAGCGGCCAGGATTGCCGGCGAGTTGGGAGTGCGCAACATCGCGCTGTCGATCACGCATACGTCCACTGAAGGGCTGGCCATCGTAATTCTCGAAACATAGTCCCAGCACCACGCATCACACCGCATATATGAGGAGCCTCTTCGTACTCGTTTGTGTGATATTAGCCCCGGTTGCTTATGGTCAACATTTGTTCTCCTTCGGCATTAAAGGAGGATTTCCGCTCACCGACCCGCTCCCAGACGACACCTTCAACTCCGTGGACGTGGTCACGCACGTGTTCTCCGCATCCAAGAATTATGTGATTGGTCCGATGGTGGAATTGAATCTGCCGTTTGGCCTGGCGGTGGAGGCTGATGCCCTCTATCGGCCACTCAACTTAACTACCGAAACCCAGATCGTTTCATCCTCCTTAGCCAGCCGGCTTTCCGTGGATGTCAATTCCATGGAATTTCCGATCCTGCTGAAGGCTCACTTCCTGCACACGCCGATTGTGAAACCCTACGTGGCGGCAGGACCGATTTTTCGATATGTTCTTTCAAGAGTCCAGTACGTGTCAAACACCGGCTTCGCCCTTGGTGCGGGCGTAGACTTCAAACTACCCTTGGTGCGGATCGGGCCGGAACTGCGCTATTCGCACTGGGGATCCGACTCGGCTTCCCCGGCAGTGAATGTCAGCCTTCCTCCTTCGAACAAGAACCAAGTGGAGTTTCTCATCGGCTTGTCGTTCTGATTTGGATGGTCACCACTCAGCGCGCGCAATCGCAGGCGTGTTTTCAATGCATTGCTCGTAGTCCTCTGCACGGCCGCTATTTCGCAATGGTAGTTTGAGGCCGGGAAATAAAAAACATTATGGACAGCGTTCAAACGGCATTCGACAAAGCTTATTGGGCTTCGCAACCCCTCGAACTGGAGGCGCTCCCGGCGATCGCGGACCTCGGTCAGCGCACCACTCGCGCCGCGGCTCTTGCCGCCCAGGGTTTCAGCGTCGACGTGCCGATTATGGTGTGGGGCTGGGATCCGCATTTGGTGATGACGATGCGAGCCAACTACGGCTATACGTGGGTTCCCTCAGCTTTGCAGCCCAATATTTCCGTGGCGCCAGGAGTCACACAACCCGGCGCGGTTGCTTACGATCCCACGCATCCGCCTGCGGGATCGATAAAGGTGTCAACCAACATCGCCGACTACCCGCCACTGACTCCACCTGCTCCAGTGCCGCAGCTAGCCACGGATGGAGATCCGGTTGGCCCCCTGTCGGTCGGCACTTTGTATTTGTCGGTGGTTGGTGACAACTATCCGGATGGAGCCAAGTTCACTGATTCGCGCGGAACTTTTCTGAAGCACGTGACAATCACGCCCTTCGGTCGCGGGAATTATTGGGAGAAAATCTCGTAGCGTGAGCAACAACCGGTCGCTTACGCTCGCGGTTCGGTAAGCTTCGTTCGTAACCGAACCGCGACCGTGAGGGAGCCGGTGCCTGCGCCTATTTTTAGCGAAGCACGCCCATCTGCTTCGCCACGCGCGTCAGGATTTCGGCCGCCCGATCCAACAACTCGCGCGTGTGCGTGGCCGTCACAATGGTCCGCACGCGCGCTTTGCCCTCAGGCACCGTGGGGAATCCGATGCCGGTAGCGAACAGTCCGTTTTCAAACAGCGCCGCCGAGAATGCGTGCGCCATCTTAGCCTCGCCCACCATGATGGGCGTGATGGGCGTCTCACTCTGGCCGGTGTCGAAACCCGCGTTGTTCAGCGCGGCTTTGAAATAACGCGTATTGTCCCACAGCTTTTCGATTCGTTCGGGTTCGTTTTCCAGAATCTCGAAAGCCGCCAGGCAAGCAGCCGCCACTCCCGGCGGATGCGACGTCGAAAACAGGAACGGGCGTGCCCGATGATACAGAAACTCGATGAGGTCGCGGCTTCCGCACACGTAGCCGCCCAGCACGCCGACAGCTTTCGACAGGGTACCCACCTGAATATCAACTCGACCGTGCAGTCCGAAATGATCCACCGTGCCGCGTCCGTTCCGGCCCAGCACACCGGATGAATGTGCGTCGTCGATCATCATGATCGCGCCGTGACTTTCAGCGATCTCAACCAGCGATGGGAGCGGCCCGATGTCGCCGTCCATCGAGAACACACCGTCCGTGATCAGCAGCTTTCTCCCGGATGCTCCCGCCAAATCGTCAAGAATCTTTCCCGCTGCCGCTGTGTCGCGATGCGCAAAAACGTGGATCTTGGCCCTCGAAAGCCGGCAGCCATCGATAATGCTGGCGTGATTCAAGGCGTCAGTAATGATGTGATCTTCTGGCGTGAGAATCGCGGAAACCGTACCTGCATTCGCCGCAAAACCAGATTGGAATACCACGCAGGCCTCGGTGTGCTTGAACTGCGCGATGCGCCGCTCTAGCTCAATGTGGATGCTCATGGTGCCGGAAATAGTCCGCACCGCGCCCGACCCCGCGCCATATTTCTTCGTCGCCGCAATGGCAGCTTCCACCAGTTTCGGATGATCGGCCAGGCCAAGGTAATTGTTGCTGGCAAGGTTGATCACTTCGCGCCCATCCACGCGCGAGAGCGGCTCGCAAGGCGATTCCAGCACGCGCAACCGTTGGTAGGTGCCGGCTTGCCGCCAGGCTTCTAACTGCTCGCCCAAATAACTCAGTGGATTCGTGGCCGTCATAAGCCTATCCTAGCTTGCCGCTGGTGGCTGGTTGCTGGCGGCTGGTGTCAGGGTATAGAGTTGATCCCATAAGGAGCGAATCCCGATGGAACAGGATCGTCGACGGTTTCTCACCACCGCGCTAGCTGCCGCGCCAATGTTTGTGCCACGCAGAGCCTGGGGCGCGAATGACCGGCTTTCCTATGGGCTGATCGGCGCGGGCGGGCGTGGCCGCTACCTGAACCGCAATTTTCAGACGCTGGGCGCTGAATGCGTTGCCATTGCCGAAGTGTATGAACCGAATCTCGCACTTGGCCTGAAAGACGCTCCTGACGCCAAGAGCTACGTCGACTACCACGACCTTCTCGCGCAGCCCGGCCTGGATGCAGTCGTAATTGCCACGCCCGATCATCAGCATTATCCGAATCTGCTGGCGGCGCTGGATGCGAAGAAGGATGTGTATCTTGAAAAGCCGATGTCACATTCGCTCGAAGAGAGCCAATTGATGATTCAAGCAGTGCGCAAGACCAAACAGATCGTGCAGATCGGAATGCAGCGCCGCAGCGCTCCTTCGGTAATTAAGGCCAAAGAGATCGTCGACAGCGGAATCCTCGGCAAGATCACCATGGTCAAGCCCATGTGGAACTGGAATGTATCGCGCGAGCTGAATAACGCGCCGCTCGAAGGCAAGCTGGATTGGAAACGCTTTCTCGGACCGGCCAAGGAGCGCGAGCTGCAGCCCATGCGGTTCCGGTCCTGGCGCTACTTTTGGGATTATTCGGGTGGCAATATGACCGATCAAGGCACGCACCTGATGGACGTGGTGCAGTGGTTCACCAACTCGGGACCGGTTCAGTCAGCGGTGAGTTTCGGGCAGGTGGCCAAGATGATCGGTTCGGAGGCGCCGGACGTCTTCTGCGCGGTCTTCGAATATCCCAACTTCATGGCGACGTGGACGTTGAACTATTGCAACTCCTACGAGAACGATTGGTCCATCCAGTTTCAGGGCGACCAAGGCACTATGCTGATCTCGAACGCGGGCTTCAAGATATGGAAAGAACCGTGGCCCAAGAATCCGGAGCCGGTCCAGCAAATGGAAGCGCCCATTCCGATCGAGACGCACATACAAAACTTCCTGGATTGCGTGAAATCGCGAAACGAACCCAACGCTCCGGTTGAAGTGGGGGCCAGTGCGGTATCGGCGCCGCATTTGGCGAATCTGGCTTTTCATCAGGCACGGCAGGTCAGGCTTTAGCTCGGCGCTTTTCGCCTTCGCTGGGGCTGGGGACTGGGGACTGGGGCGGAACATCCGCTCGGTTCGCGCGTCTAAGAATCCATGGGCACGCAGCTCGAAGGCGGGCGGTTCTTTGGGCGCACTCTGCGGCGGCGCTCCGTGGCCCAGTTGACGCTGGCCGATGTTGTTTATCCCGCAGGCGCACGGTTGCCTTCGCACAGTCACGAGCGCGCGTATTTTTGCTTGATCCGCCGCGGTAGCTATACGGAAACGTATGGCCGCCGGACGCGGGAGTGCCGGCCGATGACGCTAGTATTTCACCCGCCTGGTGAGCCGCATGCTCAAACATTCTCCGGCTCTCCGGTGGCGTCGTTCAACGTCGAAATCGGCAGCGAGTGGCTCCAGCGTGCTGCGGCAGGGTCCAGCTATCTGGATCAGCCGGCTGAGTTCCATGGTGGCGAGGTTGCAGCGCTCGGTCAGAGTTTGTTCCATGAATTTGCATGTAACGACGAGGACTCGGCCGTAACGATTGAGGGTCTCACGCTCGAGATTCTGGCGGCCTGCACCGGCTCGAACGCGAAGGCTTGCGCCGCGCCGCATCCCCGCTGGCTCGCGGAAGCCCGAGACCTGCTGGACGCCCGCTTTCGCGAACCGTTGACCCTTCGGAGCATCGCGCGGGGAGCCGGGGTCCATCCCGTTTATTTCGCGGCTGCCTTTCGCCGTTTCTACCACCGGTCCGTGGGCGAATATTTGCGATGGCGGAGGCTCGAATATGTACGAGGGAAGCTGCTTGATCCAGAGCTCTCGTTAGCAGAGATCGCGCTCGATGCCGGATTCGCGGACCAAAGCCATCTTACGCGCAATTTCAAGCGCTTAACGGGCAGGACGCCCGGCGAGTATCGCACCTTTCTCCGGTTCAAGACGGAATAATTGCCTGCGGCTACACTACGGTCAAGATGAAAACTTGTATGCTCGCGCTTTTCGTCGCGGTGTTACTATACGCGCAGGGTCTACCCATGGGACCCGATATGACCATCGACGCCAAGATGCGCGCCGAGGTGATTGACGGAGCCTTGAAGGCGTTGAACGACAACTATGTCTTTCCGGATGTGGCCAAGAAGATGGAGCAGGCCATCCGCGAGCGGCAGCAGCGCAAGGAGTACGACGCCATCACCAGCGCCCGCAAGCTTGCTGAGACGTTGGCGGACAACCTGCGGACGGTTAGCCACGATAAGCATCTGCGCGTGATGTACTCGGCTGAGGTGATACCGCAGGAACGGCCGAATCAGGAACCATCGCCAGAAGAGATGGAACGCGAACGAGCGTTTGGCGCGAGAGTTAACTTCGGGTTCGAAAAAGTCGAGCGAATGGCAGGGAACATCGGCTACCTGGATCTCCACGGATTTATGGCGCCGGCATTCGCGGGAGACACGGCTGCGGCGGCGATGAATTTTCTGGCCAATACCGAGGCGATCATCATCGATCTGCGCCAGAACGGCGGCGGCGATCCAGCTTCCGTGGCGTTGATCTGCAGTTATCTATTCCCGCCGGAGCCTGTGCATCTCAACGATCTTTATTTCCGCCCGACCAACGAGACGCACCAATTCTGGACCCTGCCGTATGTTCCCGGCAAGCGGCTAGCAGGCAAAGATGTGTACGTGCTCACGAGTCACCGGACGTTTTCGGCGGCCGAGGAGTTCACTTACAACCTGAAGAACCTGAAGCGCGCGACTATCGTCGGCGAAGTAACAGGCGGCGGTGCGCATCCGGGTGGTCCGGTGCGGATCAACGATCATTTCATGGTAGGCGTGCCTTCCGGGCGCGCGATCAATCCTTACTCTAAAACCGATTGGGAGGGCACGGGCGTGGAACCGGACGTCAAGGTACCGGCCGAGAGGGCGCTGAAGACGGCGCACCTGATGGCGCTGGAAAAGGAGTTGCCAAAACTAGAAAGCCCCGACCTGAAGGAAACGGTCGGGGCTGCGATTCAAAAGCTGAAAAAGGAACTAGCGGAGAAGCCGTAGCAGCTGCTAGCTGCGGGCTGCCGCGAACTTCCGTCGGGCCAAAAAGCCGAGTCCAACCAGACCCATCACGAGAAAGGCGCCGAACCTAGGTTCGGGAGTGGCCGAAGTCGTAACCCCCGTGACCCCTGTGTCGGAATTTAGAATGAGCGTCCCACAACCAGGACAATCGTAGC
This sequence comes from Bryobacterales bacterium, assembly GCA_003162425.1. Taxonomy (GTDB): domain Bacteria; phylum Acidobacteriota; class Terriglobia; order Bryobacterales; family Bryobacteraceae; genus Palsa-89. Next base: position 7,728 of record PMOK01000279.1, read on the forward strand.
CGCTCCCAATCTTGACTGTCCCACCGGCGCTTGTCAAAGGCGAAGCTAGGTACAGATCGACGTACTCGGAAAAACTTGTATTGGCGATGCCGATCTCGCTAGGCAAGTAGGCGTTAACCATTACCGTAGCCGCAAAAGCGGCACCCGTTGCCGGACCCGTTACATTGATGGAAAAGAGGTCGATCGTAGTGATCGCGTTGTCAGTCTCAAAAAAACCGGTGGCGGTGTTGCCGTTACTGAAAGTTATGTCGTTCAGAGTCCACGTGATGTCCGCGGAGGCGCACGTGGCGAACGCAAAGGCGAGCCCGGCGATGGTCAACAGCTTTGTAATATTCTTCATTAGTTCCTTTCTCCAGATGATCCAGTCTTTCACGTTCCTCGGAGCAGGTCAATGTAGCGAAGCAATGTTTCGTACCACCAGTACTACTGCAAGTACTTCTGCCACCACGCAAGCTCATGATAATAACGATGCACCATGTCCCAGGGTGGCCAACCGCCGTGGAAATTTCCGGGATAGCGAATGAACATCGCTGGCACGCGCAGCTTTTTCAGTGCGGTGTACATCTGCTCGGCCTCTTCGATGGGGACGCGCCGGTCGGCTTCGCCATGCACAAACAACGTGGGAGTCTTGACATTGGCCGCATGCGTGATGGGCGAAAGAGCGCGCATTCGCTCGCTTGATTCCTGGTCCCACGGGGTACCGAAAAACTCGCTCTCTTTCGTGCGTGGGATGTCAGCCGTGCCGTAATCGCTGAGCCAGTTGGAAATGCCTGCGCCGGTAACCGCGGCCGAGAAGCGATTGGTTTGGGTGATGATCCAGTTGGTCAGAAATCCGCCGTAGGAATAGCCGCTGACGCCCAGGCGCTTGCGGTCGATCGGATAGTGATCCAGCGCGTAATCGACGCCCGCCATCACATCCTGATAGTCGAGCTTGCCCCAGCCGCCCCAGGTGGCCCACAGGAATTTTTCGCCATAGCCGGTGGATCCGCGCGGATTAATGTAGAGCACCGCAAAGCCGTTGGCCGCCAGCCACTGGAACTCGTAGTTGAAGGCGTCTCCGTAGGACATATGCGGCCCGCCGTGAATGCTGAGGATCAATGGATAGGGATTCTTCGCCGCGCGCGGCAGCACCATCCAACCATCCACCTCGGTTCCGTCCGCGCTGCGGAACCGGATGCGTTCGGCTGAAGTTAACTCGATGTCGTTCAAAAATTTCTCGTTCAGCGCGCTAAGCTTGGTTTCGCCCGTCGAATCCAGACGCGCGGAAAATGCCTCGGCGGGATGCCGGGCGTCCGTGGCTGTATACGCCATGCGATCAGTTGCAGTGGAGAAGCTGAAGCCACCCAGCGAGCGTTCGCCTTTTGTGATTTGTTCCACGCGGCCGCCCGATGCCGGCTCACGAAACAGGTGCACGTCGCCGCCGATGTCGGCGCTGAAGTAGATGAATTGGCCCCTCGAAATAGGAGCTTCGGGGATCAGGTCCCAATCCGCCGTCAGGTTCGTCATTTGGCCTCCCGCGGCGGGCATGCGATAGAGGTCCACTGGCGAGCCATGGTTTTGCCGAGACTGGATAATCTGATTCAGGCTCTGCTGGCGGCGGAAGATCAACGATCCGCCATCCTCAGCCCAAACCGGCGAATCGTACTCAAAGCCGTCGTCCGTCAGGCGGCGGATTTTGCCATCGAGAGCGATTATCCACAAATCGGCGCGTTCGTAGGAATATTCGTCGCGCTGGTGTGAATCCGCCACCAGCGCAAGCGCGCCCGAGTCGGGTCTCCATGCGGCCGATCGTACGTCCACTCCGAGCTCGGTCAACTGCTTCGGTGTCCCGCCTTCGCGCGCCACGATGTACAGCTCGAGCGGCGGCGTGGCGGCGGGATCGCGCGGATCGGGAAGATAGCCGCGCCCATCGAAACGGATGTTCATCCAGTCGTACATGCGCCCTTTGAAGCGCTGATCGAGCTGCTTTTCAAGTTGGGGCAATTCGAATTGCTTGGACGCGGGGGGCGTCTTCTTGGTGAACGCAATCCAGCGGTTGTCCGGGCTGAAGATGGGTACGCCGCCGACGCCGGGAATTTGAAATGCTTCGCCGCCCGCCTGGTCCATCCGTAGAAACCAGATGTCGCCCTCGATGCCGGGCCCGGTGCGGGTGGAATGGAACGCCAGCAGTTTCCCGTCCGGGCTCCACTGGGGCGCCGACGCGCTGAACGCGGGACTAGTGAGGCGAACCGGAGGCATGGAACCATCTGAGGGGCTCATCCAGATTTCGGTGTGGCGTTCGTTCTCCGCCTCGATGATCGAATTGCGGACGAAGACCACCCAGCGGCCGTCGGGCGAAATCGCGGGAGCGGAAGCGCTCTCGATGCGGTAATAATCTTCGAGCTGGAGGATTCGCGCGGGGGCCACGCGCGTGACTGAAATGGATAGCAGGAGGAAGACGGCCGATCGGTGCATGGCGGGCATTATATCGCTTCGTGGCAGAATGGTGGACATGAAGATAGGGGTACTTGGATCAGGAATTGTAGGCCGCACATTGGGAGCCGGTTTTGTCAAACATGGCCATCAGGTAAAGTTGGGCACACGAGACCCGTTGGACAAAGATGTTGCGGCTTGGCTGGCCGCGAACTCCGGCGCAACAGCCGGAACATTCGCCGATGCCGCGGGGTACGGCGAAGTATTGCTGTTGGCTGTCAAAGGCCAGATCGTGGACAAGGTCATCGAACTCGCCAAGGCGGAAAACTTCACCGGCAAGACGGTGATTGACGCCAACAATCCCATTGCGGATGCCCCACCGGTGAAAGGCGTTGTTCCGTTCACTACGGGCCCTAATGAATCACTGGGAGAAAAAATTCAGGCGCTGATTCCCAAGGCTCACGTGGTGAAAGCATTCAACAGCGTCGGAAGCGCACTGATGGTGAATCCACATTTTGAACAAGGCGCGCCCAGCATGTTTTTGTGCGGTGATGATGACGGCGCGAAGGCACAGGTCTCCGAGATCATTCGCCAGTTCGGTTGGGAGCCTGTCGATTGCGGTGGGATTATCGCCTCCCGTGCGCTCGAGCCGCTGTGCATGCTCTGGCTCATCCCTGGATTCTTGAAAAACCAGTGGACTCACGCGTTCAAGCTGCTGACCCATTAGGTTCAAGTATCGCCTGTAGCTAGATTGTCCCCTTGCTTACGCGCGGGCTACTATTCAGGGTACGATTCGGTTCGAAGTAGCCCCGCGCGTCAGCAAGGGGACGAGGCCCGCAAAGCTCTACGGTAGCCACCTATTCAAGGAATCTGACGAGGCGGCGAAAAACTCAGCCGATGATTTCGGATTGCTCTTGGCCGAGTTACCGCCCGGTTTGTATTGCGGATCGTGATACACCCAAAGCTGGCCTTGCTCGGATTGCATGAGGATGTTTGCCGCCGAGGTGCATTCGTAATCTTCCTGGTCGATGGTGAATCTCAGCTTGTTACGATCCACGTTGCCCACCTGGACGAAAGGCCGCGATGTCACCGGTTGCGTCGAGAAGAAGTATCCGCCGCGTCTGGGAATGTAGAACATCGCATACGGACCATAAACCATGGCGCCCAGACCGTTGGCCCTTATTGCCTTGCCGTTGATGGAGACTATGAGATCGGCAAATCGGATCAGAGGCGCGGCCTGCTTGCCAGATTGGGATCCCGAACGGCCCAGCGGATCGGGCTGCACTTCGACCGTGTCCGTGCGATGCTCGAACAAGCCGGGATTGGTAGGGATATCGATGGTGAATGTGCCCCCTACGCCGAGGGTTTGCGATTCGATTGGAATGGTGAACGTGGGCGTCGGCTTTCCGCCGTCCGCGTTGGGGAACTTGGCCGCGAACTCCTGGCCGGCCGGTTTCACGATCATTTGAAAATGATCGCCGTCGGGCAGCCGCTCCACAACCAGTTCATAGGCCCACACCGCCAGGCCGCTGTCGTCGTGGAGAATGCGGTAAATGCTGTTGCCGGTGGCCGCCGTCATTTCGACCTTCAGTGGATCTGGAGTGTCGTTCCCGGTTCCTACCGTGACCTTCACCCGGATTCCATTCCCCAGTGCGATTGTGGACGAACTCTGGGCGAAGCAAGTGGTGAGCTGCAGGGCGAGAAGCGTCGCGAAGATCCGCATAGAAATTAGACGCCCGCCAGAGCTGAAACGTTCAAGCTTGGATATCGCTATTCGCGATTTGTGGGGCAGGTTGCTAACCTGCGCGCCGATTGCCAATCGGCGCAAACCCGGGCGGGTTGGCAACCCGCCGCGGGATGGCATCCTGCCCCACAGTCAAACTGACCCACGGCCGGATGGGGCGGTTCGTTGGGTTTCCGTATAATGGCGAGAGTGGGAGATCACTCATGAAGAAGATTCTATACGGATTTGGCGCCTTGGTTGTTGTAGGAGCATTCGCGGCGGACGCGCCCGCCCCCAGCATCGGCAAAGCCATCGACATGGAAGTTCAGATAGCGGAGTCCGAAGTTGTGCCGTTGGCGGAGGCCATGCCCGCTGACAAATATGACTTCGCGCCGTCCCAGGGCGACTTCAAAGGAGTACGCACTTTTTCGCAGCAGATGACGCACATTGCGGCGGTGAATTACCAGGTGGCGTCCGCTGCATTGGGCGAGAAGAATCCGAGCGAGATAGGAGTTGGTGAAAACGGTCCGGCATCCATCAAGGGCAAGGACGCCGTGGTGAAATACCTGAAGGATTCCTACGCCTATGCGCACAAAGCCACGGCTTCGTTGACCGCAGCCAATGCCATGGACATGGTTCCATCGCCGTTTGGCGGCGGGAAGATCGCTCGGATATCGATTGCAGCCGTCCCGGGTTGGCACAGCTTCGATCATTACGGTCAGGCCGTGGTTTATGCGCGAATGAACGGGATCGTGCCGCCGGCAAGCCGTCCAAGGTAGTGACTGCCCGATCCGCCACGCCCGCTGATGCGGACGACATCGGACGCATCTACAACGAAGGCATTGAGGATCGCGTTGCTACCTTCGAGACCCGGCTTCGATCTGGCGCAGATGTGCGTTCGTGGTTCGACGGTGTTCATCCCATCGTTGTGGTTGAGGATGGCGATTCGGTGGTTGCGTTCGCCGCCGCGGCGCAGGCCGAATCGCGCTGGAAGCGTTAATTCAGGCGTCTAAGGAGGCGGGTTTCTGGAAACTGCTGTCGCGCATCTTTCCGGAAAACGCCGCTAGCCGGGGCCTGGTCCGCCAGCTCGGATTTCGCGAAGTCGGAGTTTATGAAAGGCACGGCCGGCTAGATGGTCAATGGCGCGATGTGGTGATTGTGGAGCGGCTGGTTTCGTAAAACTGCGCGGTTAACAACCGCGCGCAGGATGCCATCCTGCCCCACAACGGTTTTCTGGGATAATTGATGCGTGAGCGAGCGAAGCGCACTTGCGGATTTGATCCGTGGCGGACGGCGGCGGCAGGTTCGTCATTTGCTTGTTCAGGAAGCATCGTTCGCGGCGGCGCTGGCGCTTGGGGGCGCAATTCTGCTGCTCGTCACCGGGACGCAAATCCTCAACTGGTACTGGCCGGTCTTGCTCTTTGCCGGGAGCCTCGCTGTAGGAGCCTATCGTGCCCGCGCCAAAATGCTCTCCACCTACCAGGTGGCGCAGCGTATTGACGATCGGCTGGGATTTCACGACGCGCTTTCCACTGCCTACTATTTTGGCTTGCATCCGTACCGCACGGGCGCTCCTCCAGAGTTGATCGAGCGTCAACGGCTGGCCGCGGAGGACTTGGCGCGCACAGCCGATGTCCGGTATGGCCTGCCTTTCCTCGCGCCCAGGACCTTCTACGTGAACGCCGGCTTGGTGCTGATCGTCGCCGCGATGTTCGGGCTGCGCTATGGAATTAACCAGAGCCTCGACCTGAGGCCGCCGCTGGTGCGCATCGCTTTCGACGGATTTCTGGGAAACCCCCATCAGATCGCGGACGCGAAGAGGATCAAGCGCGAGCGGCCGTTCGATCAGGACGGGCACCGCGAGCAAGGCCAGGCCGTCGATCCGTGGGAATCGAAGGCTGGCGATCTGGATCCCGCTCCCGAAAGCGCGCTCCAAACCGTGGAGACTCCGGAACCGAATAATCCTGACGGCGGCTCGGATGCGAAAGCCAAGGCCACGGGAAAAGAGCCTGAGCCCGCGGGCAATGATCCACTCGAGGCCGGTGAGAAGGGCCAAGGATCACAAGCCGGAAATGACGCGCTGAGCGACGCCAATCAATCGCCGGACGGTTCGCAGGCGGGAAAGCAGTCATCGCAGAAGGATTCCAATCAATCGGCGAATTCGGGCGAGAATTCCAGCCTCACCGACAAGATGCGCGACGCGCTGGCCAATCTGATGGCGAAGCTGAAAATGCAATCCAAAACCGGCGACGGCAAGCCGGGTGGTTCGTCCAAGCAGAGTGGTTCGCAATCGGCGCAGCGGCAGAATCAGAGCCAGGACCCGAACGGATCGTCATCCAGCCAGCAGCAAGCGGACGCGGCCGCGAGCTCGCAATCGGAAGGGCAGCAGCAATCCCAGAGCGGAGCGCAACAGGCCGCGCAGGGCAAGAGCGATAGCCGCAGCGCGGACCGGCCCAACTCGCCGGACGGCAAGAGCGGCATCGGAAAACAGGATGGCGACAAGACTGCGCGCGAAGCTGAGCAACTGCGAGCCATGGGCAAGATCAGCGAGATCATCGGCAAGCGCGCGGCCAACGTCACGGGCGAAGTGATGGTCGAGGTGGCGTCCGGCAAGCAGCAGTTAAAAACGCAATACACGGACCGCAAGGCGACGCACAGCGAGGCTGGTGGCGAGATCAACCGCGACGAAGTTCCGCTGGCCTATCAACAGTACGTGCAGCAGTATTTCGAAGAGATCCGGAAGCTGCCGGCCAAGAGCAAGTCCGAGCCTAAGCCGAAAACTTCGGGGAACTGAATTAGCCGCGGATGAACGCGGATGCACCGAGATAAGACGAACACAAAATATCCGCGTTTATCTGCGTTCATCCGCGGCCTACTTCTTGTTGTCTTTCGTTTGTGCGATCGAGAGCGCCAGGTAGTTCAGCACCTTGGCCTCATCGCGCGCAACTTCGTAATAGGCGGCGCGCAGCAACTGATCCTTGCGATTGATCAACGTTTCTCGAATGTTCTGTTGGACGCGGGGATCCGTCAACTCCCGCTGGCCGGCCGGTTCCTTGGAATAGATCTTGAACACCCGGTAGCCTTCCGCGGTGCGGACTGCGTTGGTAACCTGGCCGGGCGACGCTGCCTGGATCGCCTTGCGGAGCTCCGGATTGACCTTCTCCAGCGCGGACTCGGGTACGAAACCCAAGTCGCCTCCGTTGGGCGCCGATTGTGGATCCTCCGAAAAATTCTGGGCAAGTTGAGCATAGTCTTCACCCTGCTTCAGGCGCGTTACCAGCATGTCGATTTTCTTGCGAGCCTGTTCTTCATTCTGTGCCTTGTCACTCTTGAGATTCCTGATGTTCGGATCCGGGTTTGGGGTGACCAGAATTTGAGCCAGGTGAATCTGCGGCTCTGGAAAATTGAAGCTGCTCTTGTTGGTGTTATAGAAATCGGTGACGTCGCGATCCGAAATTGAGATATGGGACCTAATTTCTTTATTGAACAGCTTTTGAACGCTGAGGTCGCGTTTGAGCTGCTGCTTCATATCCTCCACCGTCATCTTGGTGGAAGCCAGTTGCCTCTGAAATTCTTCCTGCGTGTAGGGCGCTTTGAGCTCCGCGAATTTCGATTCGACGTCGGCGTCGGTGGCCATTAATCCCAGTTTTTCGGCGCGCTGCAGCATGATCTCATTGTCCACCAGGCTGCGCAGCACTTCCAGCTTTTGAATCGCCATCTGGTCGTCGCTAGGGCGTTCGGTGGACGACATGAATGTCGACTGGTATTTCTTGTCGAGCTCCGCGTAGGTAATGGTGCGCCCATTGACACTGGCGGCGACGTTATCAGGCGTGGCGCGTTTGCATCCACAGATGAAAAGAACCGTTACCGCTGCGAGGGTTGCGGGGAGAGCACGAAGCATTCAAGTGATAAGAACCATTCTACAGAAGCGGAACGCGGGCGGCTGGCTGCAGGAAGCAGGCGGCAGGAGGCAGGCGGCAGGAAGCAGCTCCTCTGCGTCCTCGATCACTACGGGCTGCCGTGCTGCCTCCTGCCGCTTGGCTTGCTAGAATCACGCTCATGGAGCGCGTTCACCGTTGGCTGCTGGCGTGTGGGGTTGTGCTCGCTCTGCTTCTAGGCATTCGAGCCTCCAGTGAACCCAGGGACAAGTTTGAATTTTGCATCTTGGGAGACCGTACCGGTGACGCGCAACCCGGTGTTTACGAGCGCGTCTGGCACGATCTGGATTCTCTCCATCCAGATTTCGTGATCAACGTGGGAGATACCATTCAGGGAGGAAACGACGCCACCGCGGCGGCGGAATGGGTCGCGTTACGGCCTTTGTGGGAGCGCTACAAGTATCCGCAGTACTTTACCCCTGGCAACCACGACATTTGGTCGCCTGCGTCGCGCAAGCTCTATGAAAAAGAGAGCGGCCGGCCGGCTCATTACGGGTTCGATTACCAGAATGCGCATTTCACGGTGCTCGATAACAGCCAGACCGAGGACCTGAGTGCCGGCGAGATGGAGTTTCTCGCCCGCGACCTCGCGGCTCATAATGATCGCGATCCCAAGTTCGTGCTATTCCACAAGCCGTTCTGGCTAATCCCGGTGAAGTTTCGGAGCAGCCAGTTTCCATTCCATCAGCTCGCCAAGAAATACGGCGTGCGCTACGTGATCAGTGGGCATGGCCATCAGTTTGTGCACTTGGTTGAAGACGGCATCGTATATCTGGAGGCCGGCAGTTCGGGAGGAAAGCTCAAAGGAGAAGGCTTCGAACATGGCTGGTTCTTCGGCCAGGTGTTCGCGCGCGTCACGGGTACGAAGGTGGAGATGACGGTGAGGGAGATTGACGGGCCGTCGGGCAAGGGACGGACGATTCAATGGGCCGCTGATGAACGCCGATGAACGCGAATCAGCAGATGATCCCCTTTCGCACTGCATACAGAATCAACTCCGGCACGCTGTGCAAGTTCAGCTTCCGCAGGATGTGCGCGCGATGCGTCTCCACGGTAAAGAGGCTAAGGTTCAAAGAATTCGCCATCTCCTTGTTGGTTTTTCCTTCGGCTGCAAGTTGCAGGATCTCCCGCTCGCGCGTGCTGAGCAAGTCGTAGGTGTCCTCTACTTCATGGTCTTCGAGTTGGCGCATGAAGTCTTCCTGCAGCAGCCTTCGGATCGCCGGGCTGAAAAACGATCTTCCCGTCGAGATAGCGCGGATGGCCGCGATGAGGTCGGCTTCGGCCGAATCCTTGAGAAGGTATGCGCGCACTCCTGCCTTCAGCGAACGCACCACGTAACCTTCGTCGCTATGCATGCTGAGGATCACAACCGCGGTTTTGGGACGATTCCCCACGATGCGCCGTGTCGCCTCGATGCCGTTCAGGTTCGGCATTCCGATATCCATCACGACCACGTCCGGTTCCTCGATTTCGGCCAACCGGACCACCTCGCGTCCGTCCGAAGCTTCGCCGACTACTTCGAAGTCAGGCTGTTGCTCAAGAATCAGCCGCAGCCCGTTGCGGACCACGACATGATCGTCCGCCAGCACGATGCGCAACGATTTCATGCCGCCGGATGCGACGCCTTCTGGCCATTGAGCGGCAGTATGACGCTGAGCGTTGTGCCGCGCCCAGCTGTCGAATCGATTTGGAGCTGACCGCCGGCGTTCCGAACGCGTTCCGCCATTCCGGCAAGACCTAGCCCGCGCGTCTGCCGGGTGTCGAAGCCATCGCCGTCGTCCTCAATGGCGGAACGAACATTTGTATCGCCACCCGACACCTGGATTTGAACCGAGCGGGCATGTGCGTGCCGGACCGAATTGTTCAGCGCTTCCTGAACCACACGGTAAATGCATGTGCTCTGCTCATCGGGGAGATTGTCAGCCATATCCTCCGCCAGCACTCGGACCTTCAGTCCTGTACGCTTGGCAACTTCTCGCGCCTGCCAGCGGAGTGCGGGAACCAGACCCAGATCGTCCAGCATAGATGGTCTCAGCAGTAGCGCCAGGTTACGCACAGTGTTCATGCTGGTTTCAGCCAAGCGTTGGACGGATTGTAGCCGTTGGCGCAATGCCGGCGTCTCCGCCGCAAGAGATGCCGCCGCGCCCGCCTCCATCGCCAGGGCCGTTAGGGATTGGCCCACTTCGTCGTGCAACTCTCTCGAAATCGACCGGCGCTCTTCTTCCTGCGCCGACACCAGCCGCGCGGAAAGCTCTTCGAGCTCCTTCTGCGATCTCAATAGGCGCGCCGCTGTGATACCCGCCAGCGCGAATCCTCCCGCTAGGGTCAACGCCAGGATCACGATCAGACGAAACCGAAACGCATCGAACATGTTGCCGAGCCGTTCGTCTCCGGCAGTAATCTCGTGTTCGTTCCAGCGAGCGATTCGGTCTGCAAGATCCAACATGGCTGTACGGCGCAGCACCAGTTGGTTGTAGAAGTACGCGGAGCCGCGCTGGCGGCGAACCTGTGGATCCGGCTCGAACATCAAATCCAGCACTTTCCAATAGGCGTGAATTTCCGCCAGCAAACTGCGAAACGTTGCGGCCTCTTCCGTGCTTAGCGACCGCGCATAATTGTCCAGAGCACTTTCCGTCTCGCGCTGTATTTCCCGCAACTTGACCCGCTGTTCCTCGGCTGCGGCGGAATCGGACGCTAGAAGGTAATCGCGCGCCAAGGTGCCGGATACATAGATGCCGGATCGGATTTGGTCCAGAGAATGGCCTCGAGCTAAGAAACTCCGCCGCACGCCGGCATTGCTGATCTTGGCCTGTCGGAGCACTACCAGCGCATCCACGCCCGCCAGGATCATCAAGGCCAGAAGTCCGCCGAAGCCAGCCAACAACAAGCGCCCTGAGCTCCAGCGCCGGCTATGAAGAGTTTGACCGAGCATGCCTCACTCCAGAATATTGGACTGCGAGGCTTGAGTGTATCCTGTCCGGCTGGTATTTGAGTGCGCGGATAAATACCCTGCCGGCAGGATTCTTCCGCGGCGCAAACGCGGGCATTCTGGCTGCATGAGAACCATCTGTGTATCGTTAGAGCTGCTGTTCTCGCTCTCGCTGGCAGGGTGTCACCATCATTACGACGCCGCTCATCTCGTTCCCGTCGCTCCGATTCCGCCAACTGGCTCGCAACCGTCGCCGGCGCCGGTCGAATCGAACCCCGCGGTTATCGGATCGGAGCCCCCTCGAGATCAGAGACAATTCCTCCAGCCTCAAACGAACCAACGACCATGAAATATTCACTGAACGAACTTCTGCTCGAACTGGCGGATGCCTATTTCGATCTTGACCAGCGCGATCTCAGAGAAGATGCGCGGGCTGCTCTCCACGCAGATGCTTCTCTAGTGAAGACCATCGTGGCTCAATCGCCAGATACGACTATGCTGATTGAGGGGCACTGCGATGAGCGTGGATCGGCCGAGTACAACCTCGCGCTGGGAGCCATGCGCGCTGAAGCCGCCAAAAAATATCTGGTCGAGAATGGAATTCCGAGCGGCATCCTGAAAACCATCACCTATGGCAAGGAGCGTCCGCAGTGCACGACGCAAACCGAAAAATGCTGGCAAAAGAATCGTAGGGCGCACCTGACACCGGGGCAATGAATGCCTTCGTCTTATCCGTGTCCATCCGTGTTCATCCGTGGCCAATCAGCTTTAGTTGTGCCGCAACGAGCATCCTAGGATTGTGACCACTCCTGTCCGATCCGCGTCGTCACTACGCGCTCCGGACGGCTGCCTGCGGCGGCGACAAAGCGCTCCACGGGCTCGTAGTAGGGTTCGCGGCCCAGCCGGAAGGTCTGGTGATGCACGGGCATCAGATGTTCCGCGCCACAATCGGCGCCCATGCGCCAGGCCTGCTCGGGACTGCAGTGCACATGGATCCAAGGATCATAGGCACCGATGGGCAGAATCGCCAAGTCTACCGGCCGCGCGCCACGAGCCGCGCGAAACGTGTCGGTGAAAGCCGTGTCTCCGCCGAACACCACGCGGTGTTTCTTGGTCTCGATCAGATAACCATTGAATCCGCGGTAGGTATCGGTGCGCATCCGCGCGCCCCAGTGTTTCACACGAAGACCGAGAATGGTGAGTGGTCCAACGCGTACACGCTCGCCCCAGCCGATTTCCTGGACGCTCTTGTAGCGCCGTACGCGCAGCAGGTCGCTGGTGTTAGAGGCCGTCACCACCATTGCGCCCGAGCGTTCCAAGCTGCGCAATGTAGCCATGTCGAAGTGATCGAAATGCGCATGCGACAACAGGATCAGGTCAATGTGCGGCAGTTGCGAACGCAGCAGTGCCGGCGCCACCATTCGTTTCAGGCCTACCGTTACCGGGCCCATACGGACGCCGCAGCGATCGCCGAGCACGGGATCCGTCAGGATCGTAAATCCATCCAGTTTGAGCAGCACGGTGCTATGGCCAAGCCACGCCGCGTGCAACCCATGGTCCGGCCACTTCTTCGGATGCGGCGTGTATGGCGCTGGGGCTACCGGGCGTCTGCGTTTCCGCCGGGTAGCGCAGACAGTTGTATCCATCTGGGTTGTAGGTTGATTCCTTGCGAACATCGGTGAGAGTTTCAGCGGGATACCACTACTAATTTGATTATGACATCGAAGAGACTCGCTGTGTTAAGTCTTGTAGCTTATTCACTTTTGTCAGCCCACGGCAGTGGCGGCCATGCGGAATACGTCGGCGGAACGATTTCGCAGATTCCGGACGGCTGCTCGGGAACCGTGACTGCTGTAGATGAGCAATATTTCGTCTTTTATGCCAAGAAGGCAAGTTGGCGCGTTCCCTACGACAAGATCAACCTGCTGGAGTACGGGCAGCGAGTGGATCGCCGGTATGTCGCGGCGGCGCTCCTCTCTCCGCTGTTTCTGTTGGCCAAGAAGCGCACGCATTTCCTGACGGTCGGCTATTCGGATGATGAAAACCGCCAGCAGGCCATGGTCTTCCGCGTTAGCAAAGACGATATCCGCATGATGCTGGTGAGCCTGGAGGCGCGTACCGGCCGCAAGGTGGAGTTCCAGGACGACGACGCGCGTAAAGCTGGAAAGGGGTAAGCATGGCGCCGCTCCTCTACATTCTGATGTTGCTGGTTCCCTTTGCTGCGGCCGACGATGAACAGGCGCCAGAGGAAGAAACGGCCGGCCAACTCGCCAAGGTCCGCAGAATTTATGTGGACATCCTCACTGGGGGAGACACCGCTCTTCAGATTCGCGAACTGCTTATGACCAGCCTGCAGCGCTCCAAACAGTTCATCATCACTGAGAACGAGGACAAGGCCGACGCGGTGTTGAAGGGAGCGGGCGAGGACGAGGTTTTCACCGACACCTTCCAGGCATCCGAAGGCATAAACGCGCACAGCCAGCTCGGCGAAGGCGGCAGCGCGAGCACGCGAAACTATGCCAGCAGCACTAGCAATCACAGCGCCGGCCTGACCATCGGCGAAAACTCGAGCCGGCATACCGAGGAACGCAAGCACGAGGCGATCGCTACGGTGCGTTTGGTTGGTAAGAATGGCGATGTAATCTGGTCGGCTACCGCGGAAAGCCTGGGCGGTAAGTTCCTGGGCGCCAGCGCNNGCAAGCAAGTAAGCGTCAAAAACGTCGTTTCTCGTTTCTCGTTTCTCGTTAGGAACTATCGAGCGCACTGAACGAGAAACGAGAAACGAGAAACGACGCTTCGTACCGTATTGAAACAAATGTGTTACTAAGTAATCTTAGTCATACGGCGGAGTCCAACCACCGACGAAGCCGTCGACGCCCATGCAGCGCAGGAAAACTGAACCGGTCTACACACCCGCGGCCACTTATCGCCTCCAATTCAACCGATCCTTCACCTTTGAGCAAGCGGCTGATATAGTCGACTACCTGGATGAGCTTGGGATTTCCGATCTTTACGCTTCGCCCTTTCTGATGGCTCGGCCGGGTAGCCTGCACGGCTATGACGTAACCGATCACAGCCGGTTCAATCCCGAGATCGGCGACGAAAAATCGTTCCTCGGTCTCTCGGAAAAGCTCCAGGAGCGCGGAATGGGCCTGATTGTCGACGTGGTGCCGAATCACATGTGCATCTCGCACCCCTCCAATCGCTGGTGGTGGGATGTGCTGGAGAACGGACCCAGCAGCCCGTTCGCTCGGTTCTTCGATATCGAATGGCATCCGCCCAAGGCCGAGCTTGCCAACAAAGTATTGCTGCCGGTGCTGGGCGATCAATATGGGCGCGCGCTTGAGAATCAGGAAATCCGGGTTATCTACGCGGAGGACGAACTCAGGGTTTCCTTCTACGAAACGCCGCTGCCGCTGGCGCCGCGCACGTGGACCATGATCCTGGAACCGGCGGCCGCCAAACTAAGGGACAAACTCGATGCTTCGCACGAACACGTGGGTGAGCTCGAAAGCATCATCACTGCCTTGAGCCATCTGGCGGAGAAGACGGAAACCGACGACGCCAGGATACGGGAGCGTCAACGCGAGAAAGAGATCGTCAAGAAGCGGCTTTCCACGTTGCTCGGCTCGAGCCTCGAAGCTCGCCACGCGATTGATGAAACACTGTCGGAAATAAACGGCGAGCGCGGCAATCCTCGGAGCTTCGACCGCCTGGAACGACTCCTCGACAGCGAAGCCTACCGTCTGAGCTTCTGGCGCGTGGCCATGGATGAGATCAATTACCGCAGATTTTTTGACATCAATGACCTCGCAGCGATTCGCGTGGAAGACCCCGAGGTGTTCTCGCCCGTCCACGCTCTCATTTTCGAGTTAGTCCGCCAAGGCCATGTCACCGGTCTTCGAGTGGATCATCCGGACGGGCTGTATGAGCCTGAGAAATACTTTCGATACTTGCAGGATTTGTCTAAAGCGCAGAGCGGGTTGGCAAAGCGAAATGGCAACGGCAAGCGCAATGGCCCGGAGCGAACATTTTACATCGTCGCTGAAAAAATCCTGGCGGGAAACGAGCCGCTGCGCACCTCCTGGGCTGTGGAGGGCACTACAGGCTATCGCTTTCTGAACCTGGTCAACGGCCTTTTCGTGGATCATTCCAAGGAGAAAGCATTCCAGCAGCTTTACCAGCGGTTTACTGGCCGGGTGCGTGACTTCGCAGATTTAGTGTGCGACACCAAGCGGCTCATCTTGCAAGTTTCCATGTCGAGCGAGCTGAACGTGCTGGCACGGAAACTGGATCGGCTCTCCGAGCAGCATCGCTGGTATCGCGACTTTACACTCGAAAACCTGCGCGACGCGCTACGTGAAGTGATAGCCACGTTTCCCGTCTATAGAACGTACATTCGTAGCGACGACAAGGAAGCGGATATCGAAGATCGCCGTCAAATCAGCATCGCAATTCGGGAGGCGAAGCGGCGGAATCCCGCCGTGAACGAATCGGTTTTCGATTTCATCCAAAGCCTGTTGCTGCTCGAACATCCGGAGGGGATTGACGACGCGCAACGCGCCGAACGGCATTCGTTCACCATGCGGTTTCAGCAATTGACCTCGCCCGTGATGGCCAAGGGCGTGGAGGACACCGCTTTCTATCGCTATTACCCGCTGGCTTCGTTGAACGAAGTGGGCGGAAGCCCGGAACGATTTGGAGTTTCAGTGAGCGCCTTCCATCGCAGAAACCTGATCCGCGGCGAGCTGTGGCCGAATAGCATGAACGCCACATCCACGCACGATACTAAGCGCGGAGAGGACGTCCGGGCGCGAATCAATGTGCTTTCGGAGATGCCCCTGGAATGGCGTCGCGCTATTCGCCGCTGGCAAGAGATGAACCGGCGCTGGAAGACGAAGGTTAACGAACGGATGTCCCCGGGCGCCAACGAAGAATACCTTCTCTATCAAACGCTGGTGGGAACTTGGCCGCTGCTGCCAATGAACGTCGAGGAACACGCGGCCTATGTTGATCGTATCCAGCGCTACATGGAAAAGGCATTGCACGAGGCGAAAGTCCACACCAGTTGGATCAACCCCAATGTCGAATATGATCAAGCTGTGCACCAGTTCAATGCAAATATCCTGGATCTTTCGTCCGCCAACGTTTTCCTCAAAGACTTTCGCCAGTTTCAAGCGCCTATCGCGAAAGCCGGTATCTGGAACTCCATTTCGCAAGTGGTGCTGAAAGTCGCGTCGCCCGGCATGCCGGACTTCTATCAAGGAAATGAGTTGTGGTGTTTCGATTTGGTGGACCCGGATAATCGTCATCCCGTGGATTTTGAGCTGCGCCGCCAGATGCTTCGCGAACTGCGCCAGCAGGCCGGTGAGGACCAGGTGGCGTTAGTGGAGCGGTTGGCTCGGAACCCATGCGACGGGGCCATCAAGATGTATACCACCAGCATCGCGCTTCGGTTGCGGAGAGACCTCCAGGATCTGTTTGCTAAGGGCTCTTATACTCCATTAACTGCAACTGGGAGCCGTTCGAACCATGTGGTGGCATTCGCACGCAGTCTCGCCGGCAAGACGGTAATCGTGCTGGCTGGCAGATTCTTTTTTCGGGTGTTCAATTCGCACCCTGCGCCCACGGGCGATGTTTGGGGAAACACCGCTGTGATTCTGCCAAAAAAGATCGGACAGCCGCGTTTTCAGGATGCATTCACTGGCCGGAATATAACGGTTGAGCAGCGCGAGGATGGCACGGTCATCCCTCTGGCTCAGGCTTTTTCCCATTGTCCGGCCGCTCTTTTGATCAACCTGGAGACCGTTTAGTTCCGGATGGCACCCTGGCGGATGTCCTATGGCGCAACGCCGCTTCCAACCGGAGGCGTCAAATTCAGGGTCTGGGCGCCGAATGTCCAGACTCTCGCCGTGCGTGTTGGCGATGCCGTATTTCCGATGGCGCGTGAGGGCGAAGATTTTCAGGTTCTCGCGCCCGACGCCCAGCCAGGCCGAACTTATTCGCTGGTTCTCGACGACGCTAAAGAACGGCCCGATCCCGTCTCCCGATCGCAGCCGCAAGGTGTCCATGGCCCGTCCGAAATCATCGATCCCGAATCGTTCATCTGGTCTGACCAGGATTGGAAGGGGATTGATCTCGATCAGTTCATAATCTATGAACTGCACACCGGGACCTTTACACCCGAAGGAACTTTCGAGGGGGTGATTCGGAAGGTTCCGCATCTCAAAGAGCTCGGCATCACCGCGATCGAGCTGATGCCGGCCGCCGAGTTTCCCGGGCGCCGGAACTGGGGTTACGACGGAGTCGATCTTTTTGCTCCCCACTCTTCCTACGGTGGGCCCGAGGGTTTGAAGAAGTTGGTGGATGCCTGCCACCGAGCGGGCCTGGCCGTCGTGCTGGACGTCGTATACAATCACGTGGGTCCGGAAGGCAACTATCTGGCTGAATTCGGTCCTTACTTCACGGATCATTACCGGACGCCCTGGGGACCGGCGATCAATTTCGATGGGCCGGGAAGCGATGGCGTGCGGCAATTCTTCATCGACAATGCCCTATATTGGCTGACTGAGTATCACATTGATGCTTTGCGGCTGGATGCGATTCACAGCATTTACGATTTGGGCGCTCGCCACGTTCTGGCGGAGTTGGCGGAGCGTTTCCATCAGCAGGCAGAGCAGCTCGGACGGCGCGCCTGGCTGATCGCGGAGAGCGACCTCAACGACGTTCGAGTGATCCGTGCGCGCTCGGCCGGAGGGTACGGTCTGGATGCGCAATGGAACGATGAATTCCATCACGCGCTGATCAGCTTCCTGACCAACGCGAAGCGCGGGTTTCTGGGGAGTTTCGGAAGGCTGGTGGATATTCAGAAAGCTCTTTCAGAAGGCTTCGTCCATGACGGAATTTATTCGCCTTATCGCCGGCGCCGGTTTGGGAGCTCATCCAAAGATCTGCCCGGGAACAAATTCGTAGTTTTTATTCAGAATCACGACCAGGTAGCCAATACCAATCAAGGACTGCGATTGTCGGAGCTGGTTTCGCTAAGCCAGTTCAAACTGGCTGCCACGCTGCTGCTCTGTTCGCCCTATCTTCCGCTGCTGTTCATGGGCGAGGAGTTCGCCGACACCGCGCCATTCCTGTATTTCACCAGCCATCTCGATCCATTGCTCGCCAAGCTGGTGACCGAGGGGCGACGGAGAGAATATGCCGAGTTCGCGACATCGGTGGAATTCTTCGACCCTCAGGCGCCCGCTACGTTTGAAAAATCCAAAATTACCTGGCGGCTGCTCGAAGACACGCGCCATCGGGCGATTTTTAGCTTTTATCGCGAATTAATCGCCCTGCGAAAGCGTTGGCCCTGCTTATCGAATTGCCGTAAAGACCTGACGACAGTAAGAATCAATCATGACATGCTCGAGATGGAGCGCGAAGATCCTTCCGGGAGCCGCGCGCTGCTTGTGTGCAACTTCGGGCCATCGAGCGCCACGCTCGATGAGCACGGGCAGCCCGCGCTTCAAACGACACTGGCCGAAAGAGGCGTTATCGCAGGCTACAGCGCCATTTTATATTTAGCCACGGATGCACACGGATGAACACGGATAAGAATTCGTCTCTTATCTGTGTCTATCCGTGTGCATCCGTGGCTAAAAAGCGTTCAGTGCCGCGACGGCAACGAATACGTGCGGTCCCACAGAGCCATGCCGCCAATGCTCGGCCCCGAGATCACAATCTCCACTCGACGGTTTTGCTCGCGCCCGCCCGTGCTCGCATTGGACACTAGCGGTCGTGTCCCGCCAAAGCCCGCTGCCTGAACCGAAACGGCCGTGATCCCATTACCCACCAGCGTGGCACGAACCTCGCGCGCGCGCCGCTCGGAAAGCCCGCGCTGCTCGATATCGCTACCGTGGTCATCGGTGAATCCTTCCACGGAAACCGTCAGATCGCGATGCGTGGAGAGTATGCTCGCCACCAGCCCGATCCGTTCCGAAGCGTTGCGCCGGAGCGTGCCGCCCGCTTCAAAAGATGCATCCGGCAGCGTGACCACCAAGCCGCGCGCCGTGTCCCGGGCTGTTAGGACGCCATTCAACCGCGCCAACAGTTCCGCACGGGCTTGCCGCTGTGCTCCGGTGGGCTGCGGCGCCACCACTGGTACAGGCTGGGCTTCGATCGCGGGACGTGCCTCCAGTTGGGCCGCTGTTGCCCGGCCTCGCTCGGCTTGAGCTTCAGCCCGTTCGGCCGCCGCTCGTTCTGCATGGGCTGCTTCTTGCGCCGCGAAAGCCTGAGCCTGCTGCGCTGCCGCTTCGGCTCTCTCTCGCGCCCGGCTGTCTTCTAACTGTTGCTCGCGTTCGCCCGACACGCGCTCCTTATCGCCACGCTTGATCGCGATGGTTCGCGCGTCCTCCGCCATCTGCGCCGCTTCGCGTGCCCGCGAAACGATCATGTGCGTGTCCTGTTTGCGGAGTTCCATGTTCTGCGCGTCCGCTAACAGCGCATCTGCTTTGCTGATCGTATCCGCAGCATACTGATCGGCGCCTACGGATCGCGCGATCTGAATCGCATTCTGCGCTTGGTAAAGCTCCAGGACCGCCTCGTAGCGATCGTACGGCAGCTTTTCTTGCTCTGCTTCGACGGTCCGCAGCCGGGCTGGGTTCATGGTCAGCGTATATTGGCCGCGAGGCAGAAGCTCGTACTTCGCAAGCACCGGCTCTATCCGTCCAACCGTATCCGGCCGGATGACATTCTCCATGACAACCACATCGCTAGGCGTTGTCACAGCATAATAAGGCTCGGCAGTTACCATCAGCCCCAATGCCTGCAGATCTGTGGTGACGATGGTCTTGGCTTTATCGGAGGGCCCCACCAGAAGTTCCCCAAGATTTTTCGGCCTGCCCTCTGGCGTAATCGCCCATAACACATAGGTCAGATACTCGCGGCCATAGCGGGTGGGCGGCTCCAGGTGCTCGAATTTCGCGTCAATCACCACCCGGCCGCGCTTGCTTTCCACCGTTGCAACTCCTTTGGCCTTGGGAAGCAATACCGTGCCCTGAAAGTCGATCATGGTTGGTCCACCGCGGTGCTCGTAGTTAACCGCTGGCAGCGTGCGCGAGACCACCGTGACACGGTAAATAGGTTGCGGATCCTGCTGGATGCTGCCTGGGGTAGGCTGGCACCACATCGGTCCGCCAACTGTCAGTAGCAGGGCGGCGCTTTCCAATAGTACGGCTTTCATTGCTCCACCTCCTTTTCATTACCAGTTGCACCTCGACTGCCGTTTAGATTTGCTTGCGAATTCATTGTGTTGGCATCGCGTTACAGAATGTGACAACCGGTTGGGGCCGGAAATATTGACAGGCGGCAAAGGAAAACCATGCCGCGCCGATAAGTAACAGCGGAGAATGTCATGGGCAAAGAAGTGGGATTGGACGACTCATTCACCCAAGATATCGCTGCGCTTCTAGAATCGTTCTCCGAGAGGGACACGGCCGGCAAGCAGTCTTTGTCGCAACTGCTAATCTCCGATCCACGGGCCTTTGGAGCTTCTGCAGTAGCTGTATTGGCGAAGAGTCAACCCTCGGCGGGAGTTCGTTATCTGGTGCATTTGCTCATGAAGGGGAAATTGCTGCCAGCCAGTTTGTTGGATCCTCGAATTGCCGAGCCGCGGGAAGCGCTGACAGCGCTCCAGGCTGTGGCGGCGAACGGAACCAATCTGCAACCAATGTTGGAATTGGCGCTCAACAAGGCCCTGCAGGATCAGTCCGGCGCTGAAAATAGCCAACGAATCCTGAGGCTCCTGGAACTGCTCGCAACAATTGCGCCTCCTACCTTCTGGAACTCATTTCAGCTGGAGCTAATGGCGCATCCGGACCGCGTGGTTCGCTCCAAAGCAGCATTGATAATTGGCCGCAGCTCGAAGAATGCCGCTTGGATCGGAAGGCGTTTCATGGACCGCGATTTCCGCGTGCAAGCCAGCGCTGTGGAAGCACTTTGGGCGCTTGAACCAGTGGAGTCGCGCGCCCTCCTGCTCACGGCCTCTAAGTCCAAGCACAACCGGGTGGCCGCAAATGCAGTACTAGGGCTATATCGTATAGCGGAACAGAAGGCGGTCCGGATGTTGCTCGACATGGTCCGCCAGAGGGAAGCTCCAGCCTTCCGGATTTCCGCCCTCTGGGCCATCGGGGAAACACAAGATCCACGTTTTCTCCCGTTCCTGATGGGGCAGTTCAAATTGTCGGAAGGAAAAATACGTCTGGCAGTTACACGTGCGATGGCATCCATCAAGCGTCGTGAAAAGCTGAATGCGGAGGCGGGTACAATACGCTTCCGTGTGTCGCACGCTCGCGTCAGCCAGGACGGCAAACGAAATTGTGCTCTGGTGCTTTCATCTCAGCCCGCACACGATCTCAGCACCATCACACCGATGGATTTCGCGCTTTGGGAAGGGGGCGCGTTGATAGAACAGTACGAAGTGAAATTGTCCGCAGCCCCGGCGGCACTCGCGGCCGGCTTCGTTGCGCCCAGATTCATTTCCAACGCCGATCCATACGGCCTGGCCATTACCAGTGCTCTTACTCGATCGATTGCCGCAAAGCGCCCGGACGACATTTGGCGAGTTGACCGGTATTCCATAGAGCCAGCCAGCGAAGCATCACAGGCGCCCCGGGAACCGTCTTTTTTACCATACGACGACGCCATCGCGACTCAGGAAGTGAAGATGCGGCACTGCTTCATATCTTCGCCTGATATCTTGACCAAAGTGATATCGGCCGATGTGCCCCGCGATAGAGCCGCGGCGGACCTGTTCGCGGCTATCCAGAGGCACTCTGAAGCCATCAGCAAACATTCCGGAAAGCGGCACATGTTCGTGTTCCTGCATGAAAGCTCCGTTGCACAATTTGACGACCGGGATCGCGTCAGCTCTCTCAAAACACTGCTCGCCAATGAAAAGATCGCACTGCACGGTTTTGCTCCCGGCTTCTCCTGCGCGGCATTCCGAGACATATGCTTAGCCTCTCCGGACGGCACTTTCAGCGAGGCTACTGTGGAAGAGCTCCCGGACGTGATGGAGGAATTCTATTCGTTATTGTTGAACGGATGTGTGATCAGCTATCAGCTGCCGCCTGAAGCGGAGGTTGCGCCAGCAACACTAAAAGTGTCGAGTAATCTCGGATCTGGCGAAGTGGACATTGCATGGCAGCGCGACGCACCGGTCGAATGATGTGCCCGTAGCTGCTACTTCGAGTTGGCTTCGCGCTTGAGCTTTTCGCCGTCCTTCTTGATCTCGCGCGAGGCCGCGGCAGCATCGCGACGTACTTCCTGGGCAGCTTCGTGTGCGCCCTGCTTCAGTTTCTGACCGGCTTCCTGGGTTTCGTGCTTCAATTCCTGTTGGGTTTCGCGCAATTTACGCTTGGCCTCTTCGTTGTCTTGCCGCGAACACCCAACGTCAAGCCCATATGACATGACTGTCAGCACGACCGCTAGTTGGCGTTTGTTCACGTACGTAGGACGTTAAAGCATGCAACGTTGTTACCGTGATTTTTCGACTCCGATCAGCCCTGTTCGTGCGGAGCCATGTCCTAGTTCCTTGCTGGAACCCGTCCGACCTCGCAGTGTGCCCCGCAGGAATCCAAGTTGCAGCGGCATGTTAAGGTTCAACCGGTGGTTGATCGGCCGGCTAACCGGAATTGATGGCTTGATTGGTAGGCGCGGCTGGACTCGA
>PMOK01000311.1 GCA_003162425.1 Bryobacterales bacterium
CCCTCACAGCTCGCAGCGAAGCCGAATGCAAGCGAAAAGCACGCCACCGCGGTTACTCCCACGCTCACAGTGCCGAAATAGAGGAGCGCCGCTCCCAGGCTCAGTCCCGCGATCGGAACCATGCGCCGCCCCACATGCGGCCCGTAGCGCCGCGTCAGACGATCCGAAACCAATCCTCCGAGCGGCATAATGGACCCTTCCGTCAGGAATAGAATCGTCGTGTAACGGGCGCTTGCATCCTCACCCAAGTGCAGCACCTGACCGAAATAATAGTACATCCAGTAAAAGAAAATGTATTGAAAATAACCCAACGCGCTGTACGCATAAGTAATCAGCAACAGGTTGCGGTCGCGAAACAGGGCGCCCCACGGTTGCGCCGGCCTCGCCCGGTCCGGAACCTCGACGTGGTCCGCGCCGGAAGGATAATCCCGTGCATACAAGTACCAAAACGCGGCAAGCGCGGCGGTTGCGAGTGCGGCCACCAAAAAAGGAGCGCGCCCTCCGAATCGCGCCGCGATCCAGGTGAAGAGCAGCGGAGAAATGGCCGCGCCGAATGAAGAACCCGCTATGATGAGCCCCTGCACTTGTCCGTGACGCACCACCGGAATCCAGTGTGCTCCAATTCGAGCGGCCGCCGGATAGAGCGGCGCTGTCACCACCCCCAGCCCAAAACGAATTGCGAACAGCGCCGGCACCACTCCGATGAGCACGCCGAGGCCAGGCCTGACGCCGACGATAGTCAGTCCTGTGAAGACCGCCGAACCCATCCCCATGAGCGTCAGCGCTCGCCGCGGCCCAAGCCGGTCGGTCAAAAGACCGCCGGGAATCATGGTGAGCGCGTAGCCCAGAATGAAGGCTGAGTAGACGCTGCCCATGGCCGTCGGAGAGACTCCGAAATCAAGCATGAGCTGAGGCCCGGCGATCGACATGATGGTGCGATCGAAATAGCTCACCATGCTGAAGCCGAACAGCAAGGCGACGATCAGCAACTGTGCTTTATGGAGATCGGCGGCGCCCGGCGTGTGTGAGTGCATATTAAAAGAACGCCTCCCCCGCGTCGCTTTGCGAAGATGATAGCGTATCCACAGATGAAGATTACGAATTTGGAGTTTATCCCCGTCAGTGTTCCGTATACACATCGCGAAGTGAGTTCGCTTGTGAATCGCGACGGAGTGACCGACATCATCGTGAAGGCTACCACCGATGACGGCCTGATCGGATGGGGCGAAAGTTCAAGCGGCGCTGACGTGAAGTCGGTCCGAGCCGCGCTGGAGGCGATGAAGCCGTTCGTGATCGGATCCGATCCCTGGGAGAGTGAACGCATTCGCCAGGAACTCTGGCATCGAGGCTTATGGTCATGGCGGCAGCACACCGCCTGTTTCGCCTACCCCGGCATCGACATGGCGCTGTGGGATCTTTGCGGGAAAGCTTGCGGCCAGCCGCTCTACAAACTGTTCGGAGGCAAAGTCCGCGAGCGAGCCAGCTATTTCTACTACTGCTCGCAAGGGTCGAACGGACACATTGCCGAGCAGGCGCGCGGCGGCGTGAGCATGGGCTTTCAGGTTTTCTACCTAAAAGTGGGCTTGAATATCGAGGCTGAGTTAGGGATGGTTCGGACTCTGCGGGAAACCATCGGACCAAGAGCGAAGATCCGGCTGGATGCGAATGGCGCCTGGAAAGTGAACGAGGCTTTGCGGAATCTGGCACGCTTGGACGATTACAACATCGACTTCATCGAGCAGCCTGTGGTGCAAGATCCGTTGTCGAACATGCAGGAGGTCCGGACCCGGTGTAATATGGCTGTTTCCGCCAACGAGGGTACCTGGACACCCGAAGACGCGTTGCGGCAGATGCAGGCAAGGACAGCAGACGTCTATTGCTTCAGTCCGTATTTCACCGGCTCGCTGGCCCAGTTCCAGCGTTTGTGCTGGCAAGCCCATTATCTGGGTCTTCAGATCTGCCGCCACACGCACGGGGAACTCGGCATCACGGCCGCGGCTTGCCATCACATTCTTCTCACGCTTCCGAACGTAGTGGATGGCAATCAGCAGACCGCACACATGATGACGGACGACATCGTCACCGAAACTATTCCCATCACGAACGGACCAGACTGGGGCGTGCCTGCCGGAGCCGGAATCGGCGTCGACATCGATCTGGATAAACTGCGCAAGTACCACGATCTTTTCCGTGAGCGCGGTCAATTTCATCCTTATGATCCAAAGCTGCTCGGGACGGAACTGTATCGCTAAATCCGGAGGCTGTGGCCGTCGCGCGGCGCCTGTGCTCTGGAAAAATTGGATTCACGTGAGGGCGAGCGTTGCAGTAACGTGTTACTGATGCTTCGACCTCCACGTTGTTCCTGCAGGAGAGCCGAGTGATTCGGTCGCTCGCGGTGACGCTCGGCACCATTTGTGACCTTATCGGTGTGTTGTTTCGTTCCCGGGTTGCCGTGGCCGCCGAGAATCTGTTTCTCCGACGGCAACTGGCTCTCTACCGTGAGCGCAAGACCCGCCGGAGGCGACCAACTCCCGCCACGAAACTCACCTTGGTGATGCTGAGCCGATTCTTCCCCTGGGCCAGCGCTCTGGCGATTGTGAAGCCGGATACGTTCGTCCGCTGGGATCGAACCGGATTCCGTCTCTTCTGGCGCTGGAAGTCTCGCCACACGGGCCGTCCACCGCTACCCAAGAACCTGCGAGCACTGATCGTGATGATGGCGCGAGAGAATCCGAGTTGGGGGAAGGGCGAATCGCAGACGAGCTGTCGCTCAAACTGGGTCTGTTCGTCGATTCGCGTACCGTGGGCAAGTACCTAAAGCAATGTGGGCGTCCGCGGCAACCGTCCGGTCAACGCTGGTCGACCTTCGTTCACAATCATGCAAGTGACATCATCGCCTGCGACTTCTTCACCTCTGTGACAGCGACGTTTCAAGTCTTGTACGTCTTTGTCGCGATCGAGATCGGTTCGCGGCGGATCCTGCACGGCAATGTAACGGATCATCCGACTTCCGAATGGACCCGACAGCAGTTCCGTGAGTTCCTGGATGGAGAATCCGGCCATCGATATCTCATTCACGACCGTGACAGCGTCTTCTCAGCTGAGGTTGACGCGACACTGATCGGCTTTGGCCTAGAAGTATTGAAGACACCGGTTCGAAGTCCGATGGCGAATGCCTATTGTGAGCGGGTGATTGGCAGCATTCGACGCGAGTGCTTGGACTACTTGATTCCGCTGAACGAGCGGTATCTGAAACGCATCCTTCGTGAGTTCATTACTCACTACAATCGTGGCAGACCACACTCGGCCCTGGGGCCTGGCTTTCCGGAACCAATTCAAGGACCTGTTCCGGCCAGTGGCCATCGACATCGATTGCCGCCAGGCCACGGTGTTGCGAAGAGCCCTGTGCTCGGTGGCCTACATCATGAATATCGCTTGGAGAAGGAGGTTGCGTAACCTTGAATAATTCCGGACCACAACACAGTAGAATCGCGATGTTACTTCGGTCCTTGGCGATCAGGCGATCCGGCTCACCAACTCCTTCAGACCGATCGCTTCGCTCGATTCCGATCCGGCTTTCATGCTGGGCGCGATTGCGACCGCTTCGCTGTGATCCTCGAACCACACCAGAAACCTGGACTGATCGGCCCCAGACAAGCGCTGCTGGTTTAGCCAGGTATAGTAGGCCCCCATGTCGGCGTCGCGCAACGAACCTTGGGGATCAAGTAGCGGTCTCTGCCGTTCCTGTGCGAGCAAGTCCTTAATGGACTGCTCCCGCAATCTCGGCGCAAACCTGGCAAGCAGCGTGAGCGGTTGAGCGCGCCGCAGCAGTTCACGCGCGGCCCACTGCACGAAGGTAGTGCTGTAGATCTGCGTGCCTGATCCCTCCGTAAGCACGCTCAACTGAAACCGGTTCAAGACAGCGTCGCCGCCCGTGTTCTTCATGCCGAAATCCTCAGGCGTCATCCGAGCCAGTTTCGTGCGCAGGGCTTCCGGTCCAACCCCGGATTCCATCACCTTGGTAATGTTGGTCACGATCTGGGCTCGCAGCGAATCCAGCGCCTGGTACGATATGCAACTCAGCCCTTCACAACTCATCGATTCGCCGCCGTCCACATACCAGTGCGCGAACGGCATCGGGTGAGCCGTCGCCCTGGCAACCAATCCATCCATCAGCATCTTGCGGCCGTCCGCCGGATTCACTTTGCTGAAGTAAACGCCATGCGGGCGGAGTTTGCGAAATAACCGGTATGTGTTCTCGCTCACGCCTTGCCCGATCAGCACTATCCCAAGCCTCGGCACCGGCGGCGAAGGTTGCGGTTTCGCGACGTTGAGGTGGTGAATGTAATCGACGGCCGCGGCTCGAAACTGGTCGATTTGGCGAGTCGTCCAGAGGTGCGCGGTGAGCTGCTCGGTAAACTGGGTCGGCTCGTTTACCCAGTTCGCCCGCTCCAACTCGGCGGAAAGCTGCAACTTCGCGAATGGCTTGAGGACCTGCTGAAATTGCCCGGTATCCAATTCCGACAGGTACAGAAATTGGGTTTCCAATTCCCGGCGCTCCGCTGGGAACTTCCAATCATAAGCGATCACTTCCCGCAGCAACAACGGCACGAAACTCAGCGGCAGCCGCCGCAACAAATCCAGATGTTCGATTGCCAGTTGCCTGGCTTTGGGCGGATATCCGGCGAACTGGGCTGGTTGAAGATCGGCCGGCGACATGGTTATACAATTTCCGTCAGAGGTTTGCCTTGGGCTTGCTGGGTCGAGAATCCCAGCAGCGCTCCCAAGGTCGGCACGAGATCGGTGGGCTCGACCGGGCGTTCGATCACCACATTCTCGCGAATACCCGGGCCCAGCACCATCATCCACGTAGTCCGGGATAGCGGATCCCCAGTGCGATGGTGTTGAAATCCGTTACCACCTGGATCAGTGTCGGAATCCCGGCCGAAGTCCGGCAAAATCACTAGCGTCGTTTTGCCCGCGTATTCCGGGTCGGTCTGGATGGCATTCCAGATCTCCGCGCACAGACGGTCGGACCTCTGAATGGCGTCCACATACAGCGAAAATGTTCCAGAATGCGCGATGTCGATATCGTGCAGCGTTATCCAGAGAATGCTCGGCGCCACCTGCCGCATCAGTTGCCGGGCGATGTAGACGGAGAGTTCATCGGGACTTTCGAGGTTCCGCGCGTGCGCGGTGAAATTGTCTACCGACAATTTTAGAGTCTCCGCCATGCGGTGCAATTCGACATCGTTCCCGGCCAGTTCCGGAGTGTACATCGGAGTTTCGTAGTTGTCGTGGAGCAGATGCTCCATTTTGGATAGGCCGGTGGCATTCAACGCCGCGGCCAGAAGCCGCTTAGGAAGAATCACGCCCGCGCCGAAACCAGGACCATAGGAACGACTCTTACTTTGGCCGATGAGGTTGAAGCCATTGCTCGGCGCCACCACCCAGGCATCGCTCGCGGGACGCTTCAGATCCTTGCGGAAGTATTCGAACACGGTTGGGTAGTCGGGTGGCACTGATGCGAAGTTGTTGAACGTCTCATAGACGCCCGTGGCGATACTAGCGTTCGCCACGTAGTGACCCAGAATGCCTTTGTTAATCACCTGGGCGAAGAACGTAGCGCGAGGCATCAGCTCATTCAGGAGGTGCGGAATGTTCTCCTGCCCGTCCGGCATAAGCGTCTCTTCGTCCCGGGCTCCGCCGCCAAAGGTAACCACCACGACCTTCTTGCCGCGCGACGCCGCTAGCGCCGGCAAAGGAGCAAAGCAGAAGAGCGTTTTAGCGGCGGTGGCGCCCGTGGCTAGACGCAGAAACTCCCGTCTGCCCAACGAGATCTGCTGCGCGACGTGTTTCAGTGGACCTTTATAGAGGATAGGATCACCTACTCAAAAGTAAAACTTGAGCGCGAATTGGATCTCGCGCTGGTCGTTCTGACCGTCGCGCGTCGAGTTGATGACGCCAAAGCTTGAAGAGAGGTAGTCGAGCGAGCCCGGCGCGGCTGAAACTCCATTGCCACCAAAACCGGGCGGCGAGAAGTTCGGCGTATTCGTCAAATTAAAGAATTCCGCACGGAACTCGATGTGCGTTCTTTCGGTGATCCGGAAGTTCTTGAACAAAGAGAAGTCGAGACGATGAAAACCCGGACCGTAGAACTGCGACGGAGCGCCGCCGATCGGACTGTAGTTGGACTGTCCCACCGTGGTCGCCACCGGAGGACTGGTGAACGCAGCCGGATTCAGCCATTGGTTCACATTGTGCGGACCCGACGTGACGCTTTGGCCGGGAACCAGGAAGGCGTTGCACCCAAACCCGGTCTCAGTGGCGATCGCGCACCCCACGGTGCCCGGTTGACCACCCTGGAGGGTCAAGATCCAGTTCATGCTCCAGCCGCCCAGGATCGCATCCACTACTCGGGGGCTATTACCGAGGAATTGTTTCCCATGGCCAACGGGAAGTTCGTACAGCCCACTAAAATGAACGACATTGGTAATGTCGAAATCACACAGCCCGTAGTCACCCTGCACACCCACTCCCGGCAGGAGCCCCGTGCTCCGGCCCGAGATAGCGGTGCTGTTGAGGACGTCCACTGCATCGGTGCGGCATTTCGACCAGGTATAGTTCGCCAGCATGCTCAGCCCGCTGCTGAACCTGCGTTCGTAATTCACCTGGAGCGCATTGTAATAGCTGTCTCCGGCGAAGCTGGTATATGTAAAATTATTTTGGAAAGCCGGATAAGGCGAGTAATTGTACGAGTTGAGTCCAGGAGGCAGTATTTCATGCGGTTCATTCGGGTTGACGTAGATGCCCAGATGCCGGACCTCGTTCCCAACATAGCCAACCTGCAGCGTATCGTTGCGCGCGATCTGGTACTGCAGAGTGAAGTTGTAACCTTGCGTGTACGGCGTTTTCGTGTGATAGTCCTCGCCAGTGAAGGAAACACCCGCCGGTTCCACAGAGGCCGGTGACAGCGGAATAGCGGACAATCCGGTCTCCAGCGTTCCAATCTTGCCGTTAGGATAGGTAATCGGCGCGTTGGGAACAAGGTTGGGATACCCTAGGCTATACTGGAACGGGAAATCGACATAAGTTTCCACTACAGAGTTCTCAAATCCGCCGTAAAATATACCATATCCCCCCCGCGCGACCAGTTTCGGAGTGATCTGATAGGCGAATCCCACGCGGGGAGAAAAATTAGTCAACTGGGAATGCCCCAACCCGGTAGCGTTGGAGCATACGATATCGATGTTGTCCAATTTGGCGGCGGCGTAGAAATCTGCCGACAATGGAGTGCTGCAACGCCGGGTGGGTATTAGGAACTCCGATGGACTGGATGTCCCGGAGGGAAGGAAATTCGACTGTGCTCCGAAGCGTTCCTTTAGCTGGCCGAAGTACTCCCAGCGGAGGCCAAGGTTAACAGTTAAGCGAGAGTTAACCTTGAAGTCGTCTTGTAAATACGAGCCGTAATAGTTACGTATCTGATCGGTGTTGGCTATGTTAGAAGCTGTGACCCCGTCCGAGCCGCCGACATAATTGGCCGCTCCCGGCACTGTGGCGGGAATCGGGGTTAGAAGTAACTGCGCTATTCCGGTGTTGCCGTTGGTGTTATTAACCACGTCCGTGTATAGTCCGTTGAACGTAAACGCTCCTCGGCCCTGCGGCGGCTGCAGAATAGAAAATCGCAGTTGCTGGTACTGGAAGCCGACCTTGAGCGAATGTCTTCCGAGCTGTTTGGTAAGGTTGTCGGTGAACTGCAGAGTCGCGCTTTTTTCGTCCGAAGGCAGATAATTGTTGCTGCCGATGCGGGTAAGACCTGAGATGCTGATGGCGCCTAACCCGCCGTTCTCCGGAACCTGCGGCACGCCTTGAATGCCGAATTCCGCGGGAATACCCATCGTATTGGCGTTCGGCTGGAGCCGTGTCGCGTCCAGGCGGTTTA
Organism: Bryobacterales bacterium; assembly: GCA_003162425.1. Classification (GTDB taxonomy): domain Bacteria; phylum Acidobacteriota; class Terriglobia; order Bryobacterales; family Bryobacteraceae; genus Palsa-89. Next base: position 7,943 of record PMOK01000311.1, read on the forward strand.
GCCCCACGCGGGCTTCGTTGATGAGGGTGGGCGAGAAAGAGTGCGTTTCGCTCAACACCGCGTTCACGGCCTTCG
>PMOK01000084.1 GCA_003162425.1 Bryobacterales bacterium
TGAACCCATTAAACCAAACGGTGGCCAGCGGGGGAACCGCAACATTCACCGCCGTGGCCAGCGGACAACCAACGCCCACCGTGCAGTGGCAGGTGAGCACCAACGGCGGGGCAACGTTCAGCAACATTACGGGCGCAACGTCCACCACGCTGAGCTTCACCACCAGCGCCGGCCAGAACGGAAACCAGTACCGCGCCGTGTTCACCGATACGTGCGGCGGGGCAAGCACTACGGCGGCAACGCTCACCGTGAGTTCGGGGCCAACGGTGGTTTCGTTTAATGTTCTATTCGGTACGGTGGGCAACTACGCAATGATAGGCTCCACGCGCAACCGTTTGCCGTGGGAAATCACGGGACTGCAGGTAACTTTCTCGGAACCCATCACCACCGGCAACATCAATAGCCTAAGCGGCACCGGCATTACAACCACGCACTTTACCGGGCTTGGTACTACCACCCTTACCTGGACCATTAGTCCATTGGCGCTCGGTAAATTCACGGCTACACTGGCCGGGTCGGGCGCTAATTCTTTGAAGGACTCGATGGGCAACGCGCTGGGACTAGGAGCGGGCTACAGCCAGAACTTGAAAATACTCTGGGGTGATTTTAACGACGACGGTACAGTCAATGCGCAAGATGAAGTGCTGGTGAATCAGGCGCGCGCCCTGCCCTACAATCAGTTCGCCGACATGAACGGAGACGGGGTTGTAAATGTCCTGGATGTGCAAATTGTAGCTCAGCGCAACGGGACGAACCAGCCCTAAACGATCGGGATTGAGGAGGCGAGAGAATGCATTCAGTTCGGTTGAGGCGACTATGGCTCACGGCGGCATGTGCCGTGGCGTGCGTGATGGGAACAGGAGCGGCACGCGCGGACTTGGTTCTTTCGATGACGTCGGCCTCCGCCGGCGCTGGGGGTAGTGGATCGTTCGATGTGGTGTTGGCCGACACTGGCGGCGATTTTAATGTCGCGGGGTTCAACTTTGAAATCACCACCTCCGATACGGCCGTTACTTTCACCGATATCACCATCAATACGGTGGCAGCGCCGTATATCTTCGCAGGCGACTCACTGCTGGCCGCGCCAGTGACTGGTAGCATCCTTGAAAACCCGCCGTCCACCGCGCAGGACGCTCAAGCCGGCGATGTCACGGCCGATTTCACGAACAAGGCGATCGCAGATGGCGACGAAGTTGGGCTCGGACACGTGCTGTTCACGATCGCGCCCGGCGCAAGCCCAGGACCAGTGAGCATCGATTTCGGCTCGGCCACATCGCTGTCCGATGCCGGGGGTAATCTAATCGCGTTCGATAATTCCGGAGGGACGCTGACCATTACAGGCGGGACAGTCGCAACGCCTGAACCGGCGATGACGGGCGTCCTAGGATTAGCCCTCATCATAGGGCTGATTTCCCGTCGAAGGCTCTACTTGAATAAATAGACGTTTGCCGGCTCGGCTTAGACCCAGTTGGGTGGGCTGTTTGGCCCGCAACTACCTGTAAATTATTGAAAGAATTGGCCATTAATGGATTCGATATTCTCGTCCAACTTCTTAATGAAATCGCCGCTCTTCAGTTTGGCGACATCGTATTTGGCTCCGGCATCAAGGAGGACAAACGAAGTCTTGATGAGGAAGTCTATATCGAAATCGAAGTCGCCGCTGCCATTGATTTCATCCACCATTTCAGTGAACGTGGATCCAGCGGCGGGTCAACGGGCGCCTCACCGGTTCCCGAGCCTCGCAACCACTTCGCACCATTGCCAGCGTTACAGTGGGTGAATTGCCGATTGACGTGGTTGTAACCGCCGATGGCCGCCGTGTTTTCGTCACTAGCGACCCCGCCCCGGTCGTTTCCGTGGTGGATGCGCACACCAACCAGCTTCTACAGAGCCTGGCGGCTCATGCCGGCAGCATGGGGCTGGTCGTCTTTCCCGCGAATATGAAATGATTCCGTATTTCTCCCCTCCCGTGTTCCACATCGGCGCGCTCGAAGTGCACGCGTTCGGCTTGGCGGTGTGCCTCGCCATCCTCGCGGGCCATCCTTTGGCATTACGGCGCGCGCGAACTCTCGGTCTCGACGAACGACGCATGTCGGGGATCTACGCCGGAGTAGCGGTGGCCGCGGCCGTCGCAGGACACCTCGGGGCCATGGCCTTGGGTCGCCGGCCCATCTGCTCGAGATCTGGCGCGGCCAATCCGCGGCCGGGTTCACGGCAGGAGCCCTGCTCACAGTCCTCTTTGTCCTATGGCGCTACGGCTCCGATGGCTGGCGTTACCTGGACGCTCTCGCTTTTGCATTTCCATTCGCCTGGACGTTGGTCCGGACCGGCTGCTTTCTTGCCCACGATCACATCGGCGCCCCGACTTCGAGCGCGCTCGGCGTGCGGTTTCCAGACGGGACGCGATTCGATCTCGGATTACTCGAAGCGCTGCTAGCCTTGATCGCGAGCGCCGGTATGGTTCTGTTCTCACGACGCCTCAAACTTCCCGGCCAGATGTTCGGTCTCCTGTTATTGTCGGCGGGCACGGCACGCATATTCATCGCGGCCGCCAGCGAAGGCTCGTCCGTTCTTACGACAGACTTCGAAGCTGTCCTCCTCGCGCTCCTGGGAAGTGCGGTCTTGGTTTCGCGCTCAGTTCATTTCCGCCTCTCCACCGGTTCCCCGGCGCCGCCCATTTCTCACACGAATTTGCCAATGCGGTGACTTGGTAGTCCGCTAGCGCTGGTAAAATGAGAACGGCTCGATTCTCGGTAGAGCCGTTCTCATGGATTCAATACGAGCCAGGTTCACAAAGGGGCTTGCTAGTTTTTTGGTTTTGTTTTGGGCCAGCAGTTCGTTAGCGGATACCTGTATCATTCTGCCGCTCAAACCCGTCCGCCATGTTTGCGGATTGTGGTGAATCCGGCGGGAGAACGAATTTCAAATGCGCGGCTGACACTTCTAAAAGGCGGAGCTGAGTTCGCAATTGTCGAAACCGATGCGAATGGTAAGTTCGACTTCAAAGGAGTGGCGGCAGGCGACTATGTGCTTCGCGCGTCGATGCGAGGTTATGTCGAGGTCCAATCTACAATCAAAATTGTGAAGCCCGCAGAGACGTGCAGGCAAACTCTGGAGGTTATGCTTCCGGTAAGTATGCTCCATTGCGGTGGCGGCATAAGCCGACTTAGACAATAGCCCCATCAACCAACATTTAGCGGACTACCGGTGACTTCCGGCGAAGTGGTTCCGTTGTACAATCGCGAAAGCCATCTGTCCCATAAATTAGCTGCGGTGGATAGGAGAGCCAATTGAGGCTTTGTCCGTCATGCGCGACCGCCGTACCACTGGACCATGAGTTCTGTGGGAAATGCGGCAAGCCCGTGAACGGAGCACCAGGCGCCGCCACCCAGACCGTACACCAGCCGCGCAGTCCCACTCCCTCTTCCTCCAAGAACATGGACGAAGGCCGCTTTCCCCCGGGCACCCTGCTGGCGCAACGCTACCGGGTAGTGAGTCTGCTCGGCTGCGGCGGCATGGGCGAGGTCTACCGCGCCAACGATCTGCTGCTGGGCCAGACCGTGGCCCTCAAGTTCCTGCCAGCCCAATGGACGTCGCATGAGGAAACGCTCGTGCGGTTCCGCAACGAAGTGCGCATCGCGCGGCAGATCTCGCATCCCAATGTCTGCCGCGTGTACGACATCGGGGAAGCCGAGGGCTCCACTTATCTATCCATGGAATACGTGGACGGCGAGGATCTGGCCTCCCTACTGCGGCGCATCGGGCGGCTGCCGCAGGACAAGGCGCTGGAAATCGCGCGGCAGCTCTGCGCCGGACTAGCCGCCGCGCACGACAAAGGCGTGCTGCACCGCGATCTGAAACCCGGCAACATCATGCTGGACGGGCAAGGCCAGTTGCGCATCACCGACTTTGGTCTGGCGGGCGTGGCCGGTGAAGTAAAAGACATTCGCAGCGGAACGCCGGGGTACATGGCGCCGGAGCAGCGATCCGGGCGGGAGGTAACGGCGCGCAGTGACATCTATGCACTGGGCGTAGTTCTGCACGAAGTTTTCACCGGGAAACGCCCCTCCGCCGATTTGAGCCACCCAGACTTGGCCACTGAAGTAGACCGCGTGATCCGCCGCTGCCTGGCCGAGGATCCGGCCAAACGCCCGCCTTCGGCGCTGCAAGTTGCGGCCGCACTGCCCGGAGGCGACCCGCTAGCCGCCGCCCTGGCCGCTGGGGAAACGCCCTCGCCCGAAATGGTCGCCGCGGCCGGGGACACGGACAGTATCTCGCTGCGGACCGTCGGCATCTGTGTGGCATTCATCCTCGCCGGACTGGTCGCGGAGGCTGTGTTGGGTGGCAAGACGAATCTGCTCACGAAGACTCCGCTCCCGAAGCCGCCGGCTGTTTTGGAGCAGAAGGCGCAGGACGTGATCCAGAGCCTCGGGTACACCGAGCCGCCCACCGACCGCGCGTATGGTTTTCTTTACGCGAAAGACTACCAGCGCTACGCGGAGAAGCAAGAGAAGCCCGCCACCTACCGGGCGCAACTCGCGAAAGGGCAGCCGCCCCTGGTCTATTTCTGGTATCGCCAGAGTCCGCAATACCTCGAGGCCCCGAGTACGGGCGACCCCCGCATTCCCGCCGTTTCTCCCAACAATCCACCGCCGACTCACTCTGGAATGGTCGGCTTGAATCTGGATCCCCAGGGCCGGCTGATCGAGTTCAGTGCCGTCCCTCCGCAGGTGGAAGAAACGCCGGTTCCGCCGCGCCCGGCTAATTGGACTATATTGTTGACCGCAGCCGGCCTAGACATGACCCGCTTCGCGCCTGCCGAGCCACACTGGATACCATTGGTAAGCTTCGACGTTCGGGCGGCGTGGACCGGCTCGTACGCGCACGCGCCGGAGGTGCCGTTACGAATCGAGGCCGCGTCCTGGCGCGGAAGGCCGGTGAATTTCCAGGTGATTGACCCGTGGTCGCGACCCGAAAGGATGCAGCCCCTGCAGTGGTCGGCTAGCTTCTGGTTCTGGATATGGGTTTTCATCTCCTTGATGATCCTGGCTGTGTTCCTGGCCTGGCGCAATATCCGCCTCAAAAGAGGGGACACACGCGGCGCGTCCCGCCTGGCCGCCTTCACTTTGTTTCTCGATATGCTGTTGTGGCTGTGCGGCGCGAGTCACGTACCGACGCCTCACGAAGTCGACAGCTTCTTCAGATCGCTAAGCTGGGCTCTCCTGCGGGCCGGTATATGTTGGATCGTCTACGTTGCGATCGAGCCATATGTAAGACGACGCTGGCCGCAGATCATGATTACCTGGAGCCGCTTACTTGGCGGCGGAGTTCGCGATCCCTTAGTGGGAGGACATCTGCTGATCGGGGGTGCATTCGGAGTTGGGCTCGCCGCCTACTGGGCCTGCATCGTTCGCATCCATTTCGAGCAATCGGGGGCGATCGATACTGGTCTGAGCTTAGATTCAATACTAGACGCGCGGCACATGACCTTAGTCCTCGTTAGAAGTTTGGTGGACTCGATTATTGCGTCACTGCTTCTCCTCTTATTTTTTTTCCTGCTCCGCACGATGTTTCGGCGGCTGTGGCTCGCGGCTGCCGCCTTCATTGCCATCTCTACCCTCGCGCTCTTCGGTTCGATTGGGTTCGCTCAGTTGAGCCTCTTCGATTGGGTTACCGTCCCGCTATATGCGGCACTTCTGGTATTCATCCTGACTCGATTCGGAGTATTGGCGTTGATGGTCGCGTTATCAGTTAACGCGACTCTAACTAGTTTCCCGCTCACAACGGACTTCTCGACATGGTACGCGGCCAGCCCTCTTTTCGCTATCGCAAGCGTACTCGCGCTGACTGCGTATGCCTTATACACCGCACTCGCAGGGCGGCCGCTCTTCAAGGCAGGATTTCTCGACAGCGACTAATCCTGGGGGGCCAGTGCCGGGTTCCGTTGTACAATCGCGGAAGTCCCGATCAAATAGCAGCGCTAGAAAGGAGAGCCACTTGAGGCTTTGTCCGTCATGCTCGGCCGCTCCGCCCCAGGACAGTGAGTTCTGCAACAAATGTGGTGCCCGGATGGACGGAGCACCAGGCGCCGCCACCCAGACCGTACACCAGCCGCGCAGTCCCACTCCCTCTTCCTCCAAGAACATGGACGAAGGCCGCTTTCCCCCGGGAACCCTGCTGGCGCAACGCTACCGGGTAGTGAGTCTGCTCGGCCGCGGCGGCATGGGCGAGGTCTACCGCGCCAACGATCTGCTGCTGGCCCAGACCGTGGCTCTCAAATTCCTGCCGGCCCAATGGACGTCGCATGAGGAAACGCTGGCACGATTCCGCAACGAAGTGCGCATCGCGCGGCAGATCTCGCATCCCAATGTCTGCCGTGTGTATGACATCGGGGAAGCCGAGGGCTCCACGTATTTATCGATGGAATACGTGGACGGCGAGGATCTGGCATCACTGTTGCGGCGCATCGGGCGGCTGCCGCAGGACAAGGCGCTGGAAATCGCCCGCCAGCTCTGCGCCGGACTAGCCGCCGCGCACGACAAAGGCGTGCTGCACCGCGATCTGAAACCCGGCAACATCATGCTGGACGGGCAAGGCCAGTTGCGCATCACCGACTTTGGTCTGGCGGGCGTGGCCGGTGAAGTAAAAGACATTCGCAGCGGAACGCCAGGGTACATGGCGCCCGAGCAGCGATCCGGTCAGGAGGTAACCGCGCGCAGCGACATTTATGCGCTGGGCGTAGTTCTGCACGAAGTTTTCACCGGGAAACGCCCCTCCGCCGATTTGAGCCACCCGGACTTGGCCACGGAAGTAGACCGCGTGATCCGCCGCTGCCTGGCCGAGGATCCGGCCAAACGCCCGCCTTCGGCGCTGCAAGTTGCGGCCGCACTGCCCGGAGGCGACCCGCTAGCCGCCGCCCTGGCCGCTGGGGAAACGCCCTCGCCCGAGATGGTCGCTGCTGCGGGGGAACACGAGGGACTGCGCCCGGCAATCGCATGGGCCTGCCTCGCAGGCGTCATTGTGTCCGTCACCGCGGTGATTCTGTTGAATGCACAAACCCAGCTCTACCGCCGTGTGCCGCTCGAAAAACCGCCCGAAGCGCTCGCCGAGCGCGCCAGGAATATTCTCGAAAGTGTCGGCTATTCCGAGCCGCCGGTGGATACAGCGATGGGGTTCTACGAAGGACGCGACTTCCTTCGCTATATCGCGGATCACGATCGATCCAAGACGCGCTGGGACAACCTGGAGACCGGGGCGTTCGTGTTTTGGTATCGCGACAGCCCCCATCCGCTCGCCCCTCGTTTCTTCCATTCGGATGCACCCATGTTCGGACCGGTATGGACCGACGACCCGCCGATGGATCTTTCCGGCATGACGCTGGTCAAGCTAACTCCGCTTGGCCGTCTTACTCAGTTCATCGCAGTTCCTCCGCAGGTTGAGAAGTCCACCGTCCCCGTGTCGTCACCTGACTGGGCGCCGCTGTTCTCGGCGGCGGGGCTCGATCCATCCAAATGGCCACCAACGCAGCCGTCCTGGACGCCCCCTGTTTATGCCGACGCGCGCGCTGCCTGGACAGGATCGCTGGCCGAGCGCCCCGGTATCCCGATGCGTATCGAGGCCGCGGCATACCGGGGCAAGCCCGTCTACTTCGATCTGATCGGTCCCTGGACTCGCCCCGAACGCATGCAGCCCGTCGCGCCGTCATCTCTGCTGATTAACATGGTTCTCTTGTTGTCGCTGATCGTGGGCAGTACAATGCTCGCACGACGCAACCTGCGCCTTGGCCGGGGCAATCGTCGTGGCGCTTTTCGTCTAGCCGCTTTTGTTTTCGCCGCTTGGGCGGTGTCGTGGTTGTGTGGCGCGCATCACGTCCGGAACTCCGGCGAACTCTGGTTTTTCATCACGTTCTTGGGCGTGGGGCTTACACTTTCTTGTTTCCTCTGGGTTCTCTACATGTCATTGGAACCATATGTGCGCCGCCGCTGGCCTGCCACCTTGGTCTCCTGGAGTCGCTTGCTGGCGGGAAGCTTTCAGGATCCGCTCGTTGGGCGTGATGTGCTCGTCGGTTGTCTTTCGGGTGCCTCTTCCACTGCTCTTGGAAGCCTGGGTTGGTTTGTTCCCCTGTGGCTCGGCTATCCTCCGGTACAGCCCCGTGCGGGTCCCGAGTGGCAGTTCCTCGGCGCGCGCACCGTCGTTGCCGATATATCGAATGTATTGCTCTGTGCGCCTTTTTTCTGGCTCACGTTTCTGTTTGTCCTGGTCCTTCTCCGGGTCTTGCTGCGCAAGCAGTGGGCAGCGGTGGTAACTGTTCTTTTTTTTCCGGCCTTAGGCATAATCGGGAGCCGCGACCCCGGTCTCGCGGTGAGCGTTCTGGTCTTCGCTAGTATGGCTTTGTTTCTGCTGATTCGCTTCGGCTTGCTCGCTCTGGTCGCGAACTACGTCTTGTGGTATCTCCTGACCAACTTTCCCCTGACCATCGAAGCATCCGCCTGGTATGCGGGCATCAGTCTGGTCGGAATTCTGCTGATGGCCGCGATCGCGTTCTACGGCTTCTACAACTCCTTGGGGGGCCGGCCCGTTTTCGGAAGCGCCGTGCTCGAGGAGTGAGATCAGGGATTCGTGGGGATACGGATATATGTGGTGGGTGTGGGACGATCATCGTCGCGAAGGACCGTTTGCCGGAGCCTACAGCGCGAGAGGAGCAATCGGACAGTACATCACAGTGTTCCCTGCCATGGATGTAGTGGTCGCGCACAAGACCGTGCCCAGCGCCTCAGACATCGGGAATGGAATATCAAGCGATACTGATGCATGTTGCAGCCGCGTACTGCGGCAGCAACTGCACTCAGTAGTTCTTCGGTTCTTCAGTTTCAACGCAGACGAAGCGTCAACGGTAGCCGCTATCTTACGAACCGAATAACCGAATAACCGAACAACCGAATAACCGCTGCAGCGTTCGTCAGAACGTGAAGCGCATTTGCAGCTCCAACCTTCGATTATTCGCATTCTCCGAAAACCCCTCGCCATTCAGATTGCCGTACATTTGATTCGCGCGGCCGAATAGCGGCGATGTGATGTCTCCGGTGATCGGTCCAGGATTGGTGTGATTCAGAATGTTGCGCGCCGACATCGAGATGCTCAGGTTGTAACGATGGTTGGTGGTTGGTGGACCGACCAATGATCCCAGCCCCCTTCCGCCGGCCATCATCGTAGGATTTCCCCCGCCTCCGCCTCCACGCGACGCGCTAGCTCCACCACGCTCACCTCCGAATCCGAAGGTCTTGCCTAACCGCACATTCATGCTGATCAACCCGGGACCACGCCCGAAATTGCGCGGCAGCAATTTTTCATCGGGCGTCGGATTCGGATCCAGCAGCCCGTATTGCGTCTCAATCAGACCTGGCTTGTTCGGGTCCGTCGCGATGCCCGGGCGCGCATTGAATATGGTTGTACCGAAAACATCGCTCCCCGTAGTGATGTTGAACGGTGGTCCGGATTGCACCGTAGCAAAAGGGCTCACACGAATATTCCAGCGGAAGTTGATGGATCCCCCGGCCGTCACCCTATTTCGCACGTCCGTCGAAGCCGGGCCATATTCACCCGCGAAATTGTACGGGTTCGCCGGAAACGTGCCAAGACCATCCGTATTACTCATGGCTTTATTCAATATGTAGAAGCCGAAAAGTGAAAAGCCTGCGTTCACCCTCGCGTTCACGTTGGTGATCAACTGATTTTGGTTGTACAGCCCCGCGGATTCCATCAGGAACACTGCTCCCGGCTGCCGCAACGGAAATATGCCGCTGCCCGCAACATTTGGATTGTATGTGCCCGGCAACGGCGCATTGATGTCATCCGAACGTAACTGGTGCAAGCCGTGAGAATTCGTATACGTGACAGCGAGCGTGGTATGGGCCGGCAATTGGCGCTCCAGCGTCACGGATGACTGCATTATGTAAGGCGCGCGCAAGTTGGAACTGATTTCCTGGACAACCTGTGGAGTGGATTCCAATCCCGCGAGCGAAGGAATGCTGGGGAAAAAATCCGGATTGGTGATCACGTACTGCTGCTGCACCTTGCCGTTGTAACGTTCCCCCGTAAGAGTGTTCGCGAGCGCGAAACGATCGTAGAAGATGCCGAATCCGGCGCGGATCACAGTCGCCGGTCTGGAATTCTTGCCGCCCCCTCCAGGCGCCCACGCGATTGCGATGCGAGGCGCGAAATCCCGCCAGTCATGAATGTTGGTCTGGGTCTCGTAGCGTAGACCAGCACTCACGGTAACGTTCGGCTTCACCCGCCAATCGTCACCCACGAACGCTCCCGCGTCCACCTGATGCACACCGAGCTCTGGAATTCCAGCGTTGATGCTGAACTGGCTGGCCCCGCCGCCCATAACACGGATTTGCGCCGGCGAATATCCCTGCTGCTCGAAAAGCAGCGTCCGCTGATATTGCTCAATCGAGCTGAACGTGAATGTCCCGTTAAAATTGAGCGGCGAGATGTTATCGTCCGTTTGCCCTCGCAGCCGGACGCCGAATTTCCAGACGTGCGCGCCCTTGGGAATCGTGGTGTAGTTCTGTAGCTCGTAATAGTTCTGCGTGTCGAACGAGCGCCCCAACTGCGATCCGCCGTCGTTGAACGATCCCAACACTTGGATTTCCGGTTCCGTGCTCTTCGCGATTCGCTGTTGCGCACTCCGAAAATATTGGAAGCGCGTCTCGTTAATGCTCGATCCGAACACCGCGGTGTCCGTGAACTGTACGGTTTGGTTGGTGTATTGGTAATTGTACCCGCGCGAGGTCAGATCGAAGCCGCCGATCCCGGTCCCGTTGATATCGGAGAGCGTCACCGAATAGCGAAATATCAGGGTGTTCGTGTCATTCAGTTGGTAGTCTATCCGGGGGCTCACCCGCGTGAAGCGTTGTGGAACCTTAAACACGCTAAAGAAAGGCTGGATCGCCAGCGTCTCCGGATTCAGTGTGACGGCGTTGGTGATGGAACCGTTGTCCACCATGTTCCGCTGCGCATCCAAGTTGAAGGATGTGCGCTTATTAATGGGTCCGCTGGCATCGCCCTCGAACTCCTGGAGCAGCAGCGGCGCCTTCTCGGCGGAATAAGGATTGCGCGAGTTCCAAATGTCGTTCGCGTAATTGTAATTCATCGTGCCGTGGTAATGATCCGTGCCTGGCTTCGTGAATATCTCGATGCGGCCGTAACCGAGCTTGTCATACTCCGGCGAGAACGGATTCTGGTTGATGCGGATCTCGCGAATGGATTCCTTAGGAGGCAGTTCGCCGCCGCTGAATCCGTCGATGAAGATGGATCCGCCGCTGGGTCCTGCGGAGGGACCGGCCAGCGCCTGCAAATCCGCCAGCAGATCGTCGGGATCGTCCGCCAGCGCCTGCAAGTCGTCACCGCGCAGCACCAGGGCGCTGGCGTTGTTGGCCACGTCGGTGCTCACGGTCGGCCCGGCGTTCTCCTCTACCGTCACATGCTCGGCCGTGGACACCACTCTCAACTGAAGATTCAATGTTTGCGCGCCTGGTCTCAACGATATCTTTACCGGCTGCGATGTTGCGAGTTCCGGCGCCGTTCCGGTTACGCTATACTCCCCGGGCGCCAACCCGCCGAAAACATAACCACCCTTGTCGTCCGCCGTCGCTCGCTTCACGCTTCCATCCGGCGCTGTCAACACCACGCTAGCCCCGGGAACAAAAGCCCCGCTTTGATCCGTCACAGCTCCGCGCAAAATCGCCGTCTGGGCAAAAACAGGGGACGCCAGGAACAGCAAAGCCAGGCTCAGGCTTCGAACACGAGTCATGAAATCCCAGTGTAGAGCCTGCACCTTAAGAACTGCTGAAGCGTGGCGTAGCGCACGCACCCTTGCAGTGCCGCGTCGCCACTCCTGGCGACGCACGGTAGTAGTAAAGATTCAGCGACGACAGCCCACTAATCGGGCTCAAGCATGCCACCATGTCTCGTTTTCCAGCGCTTTTACGCTTNNATTCAGCAACGACAGCCCGCTAGTACTTGTAGAACTCGCCCGTGACACTTTCTATTGCAATGCTCCACACGCCATGCTAAGCTGATCCAACCTTAGCGAAGGTTGAACCGTAGCCTAGGAAAACTCTGGAGGGATTCGTGACGAAAGTCGTTGGGACAATATTGCTTTTGATTGGGATGGCGGGATTCGCATTTGCGGGTCACGTCACAGTGCCGGAGATTGATGCCGCGACTGGTGTGGGCGCTCTAGCCCTGCTTTCCGGTGGGCTATTGGTAATCCGTGCGCGTAAAAAGCGCCAACAGAAATAACGAAAGGCGCAGAACATGGCAAGATACACTGGACTTGCATTGCTCTTGATTGGCGCCGCGGGAATCGCTGCCGCTGGCGGCGCTTCTAGCGCACCAGAGATTGATCCCACCATGGGTATAAGCGCGCTCGCTCTGCTTTCCGGTGGGCTGTTAGTAATTCGTGCGCGCAAAAAGCGTCAACAAAAATAACGGAGGAAATGAACATGGCAAAATACGTTGGATTCGCATTACTCTTGATTGGAACCGCGGGAGTCGCAGGCGCAACACCTGTGCCCGAGATTGATCCCGGCTCGGGCATGTCCGCCCTGGCCCTGCTTTCCGGAGCGCTGCTCGTGCTCCGGGCTCGCCGTAAGAGCTAAAGGCCCGACACCATGACTAAAATCGCGAGTTACCTGCTGCTATTGGCGGGAACGGCAGGGTTCGCCTTTGCGGGGATCACGACCGTGCCAGAGATTGATCCGAGCATGGGAATCGGCGCCTTAGTACTGCTTTCCGGTAGCCTGCTGGTGCTACGGGCGCGCCGGAAAAAATAGCCGGCGCGGCTTACGCATTCGTAATCGAAGCTTCTGCGGGCGTGGTTTGCTCGGAATCCTTGCGGAAGGGTTGCGCCAGCATGAACCCGATCCCGAGGCTCCGCTCGTTCTGAAACCCTTTGAGCCCCGTCACAATCTTGTCGTCCCCAGCCGCCGGCTTTTCCACGTAGGTCCCAAACAGGTGATCCCACCACGGAAAGATATCGCTCAGATTCTTGTATTGCTCCGCCACTTCTTCAGAATGATGGATCCGATGCATGTCCGGTGTCACGAACACGGCCCGGAGTGGTTTCTCCACCCATCGCGGAAGTGACGCGTTCGCGTGCGAGAAGAAGCTCTGCAGGATACTGCCCAGCTCGGCGATCAATACCGCTACCACCGGTGGCGCGAGAACTGCCACGGTCAGAAGATACGCGCCCTGCGTCAATACCACCTCGATAGGATGCACGCGTAGTGCGGTGGAAATGTCGAAATCCGGGTCGGAATGATGCACTTGATGGAATCGCCATAAAGCACCCACCGAGTGACTGAGCCTGTGGGTGGAGTATCTCACCAGGTCCAGCGCCAGGATCGCGATAACACAACGCACCGCAAACGGTAGCCACGTTCTGTTCAACAGCCCGAACCTGCTGCCGGTGACGTTTAGAGCCATCACCACCGGGCTGATCCGGTACAATGCCACCGACGCCACCGTGCAGATTATCAGCAGAATTCCGTGCTTGCCCCAGCGCCGCTCCGTCCCGCTGAAGTTGCGTTTCGGCCGGAACGATTCCCAGATTGCACAAGCCAGGAACGCAACGACGAACACCGACCAGTAAGCGGCGCTTTCGATTCGAATCCAATGCACGGCTCTTTATGGTAAGCCCGCCGAATGGAATCGTCAATGGCGGCGGTACTACTAGACCTGAAACTCTTTGCAGCCTGCGACGATTTGTGGGGCGGACCCCCTGGTCCGCGGCCGACGCCCACGTCGGCCCGGTTTTGGTTGCGGCTATGCTGCTCCGTGAGGCAGGGCCATGCCCTGCCATCGGCGGGTTGTTAACCCGCCCGCGTTTTGCGCCGATTGCCATTTGGCACTCAGGTTGTCAACTGTCAACCTGCCCCACAACCCTCGTAAGGCTTTCACCCAAGCGACTTAATACGACAAAAACGCTAGTATCGAGACATGCTGGTCCATGGCTTCTTCCTCCTAGCGGCTCTGGCCGTTAAGCAGGACCAGGCTCCGCTTCGGTCAGGTTGCGAGGCAGCCGACGAAACCATCGCCACACTACCCGCCGGAACGCCAGTGGAAGTTCGTTTCCGCGTGGCGGATGGCTCGGATTGTTTCAAAATCGCGGCCACCGTCAATGGCCAGCCCGTGGTCGGCTACGTACCAGCCTCGGCTCTCTCGAATGTCGATCAATTCGAGCAGCAGCGCAACGCCGCGGTCTCGCTGGACTCCTCCCGCGCGCTGAATCCGGTGGAGGTGGAGTCAAAGAAAGTGGCGGCACGCTCCGGCGACCCCGCGCTGAAACAAGCCAGCCAGTTGATCGAAGCCAATCAGCCGACCCGCGCCCTTGAGATTCTGGAACCGATGCTCAAGCGCGATCCCAAGAATCCCGATCTGCTGCTGTTGGCTGGCCTGGCCGCGTATCGCACCGACCAGGCTCGCATCGCGCTCGACTACTGGAAACAATCGCTCGACTTGGCGCCCAACGACGCTCTCGAACGCATCTACGACAAGGTCCGCCGCGAATCCCAGGCGGATCGCAGCGGCGACAAGCTTTACGGCCTGCATGTGGCCTTGCGCTATGAAGGGCAAACGCTCGCGGCCGACACCGCGCGCGCCGTTGTCGCTACGCTCGATCAGGAATTCAGCCGCGTCTCGAGCTTGCTCGGATGCTGGACCGACGAACGCATCGTCGCCATCGTGCAAAGCCGCGAAGCGTACCTGCGCACTACCGGCGCGGCCGAATGGAGCGGTGGCCAATACGATGGGCGCATCCACATTTCCTGGATGGACGGAACTGACGTGAGCCCAGAAATCCGCCGGCGGTTGGCGCACGAGCTAGTCCACGCCTGTATCACAAATTTGTCGGTGGGAGGTCCCCCAGCGCCTGCCTGGCTGCAAGAAGGCTTGGCGCAGAAGCTCTCGGGCGATACGCTCTCCACCGCGGCGCGCGACCGATTGCGCGAGCTGGCGGAAGCGCACAAGATCCCGCGCCTGGAAGACCTGCGTCAGAATTGGTCGCGTATGAGCACCGAAAACGCCCGCATCGCCTACAACCTCGCCCTAGCCGCCGCCGATGCCCTCTACGACAACTTCTACAGCTACGGAATAAGAAACGTAGTCACCAATCCACAAATTCTTCAACAAGTCACAGCGGAACTCGACAAGAAACTAGGGTTGTAAAAACCCGTTTCTGGTTTCTGGTTTCTAGTTCGGTGACCCGTGCGAACCAGAAACCAGAAACCAGAAACCAGAACGTGTTTCTTAATTCTTCCTCCTGCCGCCTGCCTCCTGTATCCTGTTACCAGGCATGCCCTTCTCTCCAATCCCCGCCGCCATCGAAGATTTCCGCGCCGGCAAAATGCTCGTAATCGTCGACGACGAAGATCGGGAAAACGAAGGCGACCTCACCATCGCGGCTGAAAAAGTCACGCCCGAGGTCATCAACTTCATGGCCAAGCACGCCCGCGGACTCATCTGCCTGCCGCTCAGCCCCGAAATTTGCGACGCCCTCGCATTGCCTCCAATGTCAGCCAAGAACACAGCGCGCCTCGGCACGGCTTTCACCGAATCCATTGAGGCTGCCGAAGGAGTCACCACCGGAATCTCGGCTGCCGACCGCGCACACACCATCCTGGTGGCCATGGATACGGCAACTCAGCCGCGTGATCTGGCCCGCCCCGGCCACGTTTTCCCGCTCCGCGCGCGCGAAGGCGGTGTCCTTGTGCGTGCCGGGCAAACCGAAGCCGTCGTGGACCTCGCCCGCTTGGCCGGACTGCGGCCCGGCGGCGTCATCTGCGAAATCATGAACGACGATGGCACCATGGCCCGTGTCCCGCAACTGCGCGAGTTCTGCGGACGCCACAACGTCAAGATGATCTCGGTGGCCGACCTCATCCGCCACCGTTTGCAGACCGAGCGCTTCATTCGCCGCCAATCCGAGGGATGCCTGCGCACGGAATTCGGCGACTTCAAGACCATCGTTTACTCGAGCAACATCCTTACGCAAATGCACTTGGCTCTGGTGTTCGGCGAGATTGCTGGACGTGAAAACGTGCTGGTGCGCATGCACTCCCGTTGCATTTATGGCGATGTATTCGGATCGGTGGAATGCCAATGCCACCAGGTGGTGCGCAATTCGCTGCGGCAGATCGCCGAAGAAGGCGCCGGAGCGCTGGTCTATCTCCATCAGACCGGTCCCGGCATCCGCGATCACTCGATTCTAGGCACTCCCGACGGCCAGCGACAGCTCCAGCACGAAAGCGGCCTGGGCGCCCAGATCCTCTCCGACCTCGGGCTGCACACCATCCGCCTGCTGACCAATCATCCGCGCAAAGTAGTCGGCCTGGAAGCATACGGGATCGAGATCGTGGAACAAGTCCCGGTGTGAAAGCGGTATAATCCAGTCACCCCGCGCCCTCCTGGAGAATCTCCCATGCTCGTTCGTTCTCTCGCGCTGTTCCTCTATTCAGGACTAGCTTTCGTCTGCCTCGCTTTCGCTGGACAAGTTACCGCTACCTTTCCTGTGGGTCATGCCGGGCACGTCAGCGTTATGAAACAGGACTCGCAGGGCAACGTTTATCTCGCCGGCGACAGCGGATCGGATTCGGAGCCGATTCCAACCGACTCTGACGACGCAGTGGTCGCCAAACTATCGAGTTCCGGAAAGCTGCTGTTTTGGACATCCTTCGGAGGCAGCAAGGCGGATCAAGTAAGTTCGATCGCCGTGGCAGCCGACGGCTCGATTGCAGCCATTGGATCGACAGCGTCGAAAGACTTTCCGCTGACTCCCGATGCCGCTCAAACCCAGTTTGTCACTACAAACAACGGCACCACCGGTTTCTACGTTCGGCTGGATCCCACAGGAAAGGTGGTCTACGCCAGCTATTTGAATACAAACTTCTCAACTCCGCCCAACTCCTCTGCGCCCGATTTCCAGCCCACGGGTATCGCGCTCGATTCCACGGGCGCGGTATTCATTACTGGCGTCGGTTCTTATACCTCCACGCCCGGCGCATTGCCGGCCTCCCAGGACGCCGGGTGGATACTGAAGCTTGACGGCAGCGGCAAGATCGTCTTTGCGACCGGCGCCATCGGAGGGGGTCCGATAGCTCTCGACGCGCAAGGGTCCATTTACATAGTGGGGAGCAATGGCTCTAGCCTCCCAGTGACTCCAGGAGCGTTCCAATCTACTATCACTCCCAATTCTTGTGTCAGCACCGCCTTCTTTGGGGTTTCGTGCTTCTATCAATATGTCGCCAAGTTGGATTCTTCCGCCAGCCACGTGATCTATGCGACCTGGATCGACGGATCCTACGGAGCAGGGGCGAGCGCTATTGCCGTGGATGAAGCCGGAGATGTGATCCTGGCCGGGGGCACGCAATCCACGGATTATCCGGTCACGGCGGGAGTTTATCAGATCGTGAACTACGCGACCCTGCCTCCCCGGGATAACTCGCCGGTTTTTGGCGGATCTCCAACGGAAATTCCGATGACCGGCTACGTGACGAAGTTGAACGCAACGGGTACCGGACTGATATTCTCAACCTACCTGGGTGGTTCAGGCGAAGACGTAGTGACTTCGATGGTAACGGATGCCGCCGGGCAGATATATCTGGGCGGCATTACCTCATCGCCGGATTTTCCCGGCGTGCCTGTCGTGCCTGTCGTGCCGAACGCTTGTCACCCCTCCCTCGTCTATCCCACTGTGTTTGCCGCTCGGCTGAGTGCGGATGGCAGCTCGCTGGCCGAGACTCAACTGGCATTCGGATTGGCGCCAGACATCGCGGGGCCATACGGGCCACAAAATGTGGAGAGTCTCGGGAACATAGCACTGGATGGTCAAGGAAAAGCTACGGCGTGGATGGCGGGAACGCTCGCGACTATCGACCTTTTCGCCGCCCCATCCGCGCTTGTATGTACTACCGACGCCGCGAACATGGCTCCCTTGAGCAGTGTCGCTCCGGGGCAGCTTGTATCATTGTTTGGAAGAGGCATCGGGCCGGAACTTCCAGTCAGCGCGCAACCACAGAGCGGCTCTTTTCCGCGATCGTTAGGCGGTGTCTCGGTGACATTTAACGGCATCGCTGCTCCGATCCTGTATGCTTCATCAGGCCAGGTGAACGTACAGGTCCCCTACGAGATCGCCGGCTCCGATACGGTGACCATGAAGCTTCAGCCTCCTATTAAAACGGCGGCATCATCGGCAGAGTTTGCGTCAGTTCCCAGCCGCCCCAGTGTTTTCCTCGAAGCCGCGGAATTCGCAAGCTGCGGCAGCATCACAACATCGGTCCTGCCGCCCGTGACTCTGAACGCCGACGGCAGTGTGAATAGCTGCTCGAATCCCGCCGCAGCCGGCACAAGCGTCCGCGTGTTCCTCAACGGAATCGGCACGGCGGCCGGTGGAAATCCGATGACGGGAGCCATCAGCACGGTTGCGAAGGCATCGACTACATCGGGCACCGCTACTTTGAGCGCCGTGACGCTTTCCGCCACGAGCGAACCGGTATCGCTAGCAACCAGCGTTGGTGAGATCAACAGCGTTGTTGTGGCGACGATCGCGATACCTCAGGTGGGGTGGCCGTCGCTGCAGGTCGCGCTGATGGTGAACGGAGTCCCGGTCCTGGATTCGGTGGTCGTTTGGCTGAAATCTAACTGACTAGGAACGCCGGTTCGAAAGCGGTATAATCCAGTCACCCCGCGCCCTCCTGGAGAATCTCCCATGCCCGTTCGTTCTCTCGCGCTCTTTCTCTATTCAGGACTAGCCTTCGCGGCTTCCGCGCCCACCGCCCCGGTGCTGACTTATTCAACCTATTTGCGCGACAGTTTCACGCCCAACGCGATCGCCACGGACTCTTCTGGAAATATCTACATGGCCGGAAACGCCATCGTCGATCAAGCGACATTGCAGACCATCGTGTTAGTCGTGAAGCTGAACCCACAAGCCAGCCAGTACCTCTATGTGCGCTATCTCGGCGGATCGGTAGCGGATTTCGCTAACGCCATTGCCGTGGATGGGGCGGGCAATGCGTATATCGCCGGAGCAACCGCATCACCTGACTTTCCCGTCACCACCGGCGGCAATCTAGGCACACCGGCTGCGGGCTTGTCCAGCCAGCGATCGTTTGTGGCCAAGCTCGACGCAAATGGAGAGCTTTTGTTCTCCGATCTCCTGGGCGGTTCGGCTGCGAGCGCAGCACTGGCCGTGGCAGTCAACGCGGCAGGCCAGATCCTGGTGAGTGGCGCCAGTGAATCGTCAGGGTTTCCCTCCACCTCCGGCGCCTACAGCATTACCAACAGCAGGAATCATCCGTATCTGCTCGAACTCGACCCCACCGGCACGAAAACTGTCTTCTCCGCGACCGGAATCGGCGGCAGGGCCATCGCGCTCGACTCATCGGGCAACATCTTCGTGGCGGGCACTACAATTCTGCTCGACTATCCGACCACACCGGGCGCCTATCAGACCAAGTTCCCGGTATTCTTCACCTGCAGTTCTCCTACTTGCGAAACACCTCTTCAGGGATTGAACCAGTACGTAACGAAGGTCGATCCCACCGGCTCAAAGTTGATCTACTCGACGGCCGTTTCTGGCATGGGTACCACGCTAAACTCAGGGCTCGCTGTGGATGCTGCCGGCGACGTCTATCTCACTGGCTATGCCGGAGCTTCTTACCCGTATTCCGTCTCTCCTCCGGTTATACCTTCACCAACCGCTGGTCTCCCTTTCCCCGGATTGCCGTTCCTTTCGAAGCTCGATCCGCTTGGACACACTCTCCTGTTTTCGGTGCCTGTCGGTGGCGCAGGTGTCCAGGTTGACGCCAATGGAGCGGTGTATGCCGGCGGGGGAGTTGGTTCGTACTTGAGTTCAGCCTATGCCGTGACAGTCGGCATTCCGGCGCTTGCGAACATACCCAACCAGTGCTTGCCCAACAATCTGACTATCATGAACTCGGCCTACGTTTCTCAAGTGGATGCCGACTCGGGCAAACTGTTAGGCACCCAATTTATCGGAGGCTCCAACCTCACCATCTCCTCTGTCGCGCTCTCCGGCTCCACTCTCTGGGTTGCCGGTGTTACAGATCTGCCGGATTTCCCATTCACCCCGAACGCCCTCACGCCAACGAATATCGACTCGAGTCCCCTAGGGACCGGCGTAGGTGCGGGCGCCTACCTGGGCGCGGTCGACTTCTCCCAGCCCGCTCCTCCAGCCGGAACGCCTCAGATAGCCTGCGTTCTGGATGCAGCCGACATGGCGCCAGCTGGACCTGTCGCTCGATATCAAATCCTCAGCATCTTTGGAACCGGACTGGGTCCCGCCAAAGGAGTAAGTGCAACCGATTATTCAACCGATACACTCGGCGGAGTAAATATCACCGTCGGCACCCTTCCCGCTCCACTTCTGTACGCTTCTTCAGCGCAGATTAACTTCGCCGTGCCCCTTGTTCTCGAACAGTCTTCGGGGGATCTAGCGGTGTTAGTCAATGGCGCAACTGCGCCTCTCCGCCAGCTTCCGTTGACCTACGCCAATCCCAGCCTATTCATAAATCCTGCGCAAACATTCCCCACTGGCGAGCCCTCGCCCGGGTTTATTCCCATGGCTCTCAACGCGGATGGCTCTGTGAATACTTCCACCAATCCGGCGCCGCAGGGCTCGGTTGTTTCGGTATTCGTAAACGGCCTCGCTCCGGACCCCAGCATCGTAAGCGCCCCAATTCAGTTGTCCACAGTCGACGGATGGGCGGTCACTAATGTCGTGCAGGTGAACCCGTTCGTCTTACGCGTGGACGCCCGGGTCCCACCGAGCTCGGATTGCAACGTGCCTTTGTGCAGGCTCACGCTGTACAGTCTCAACGACGCCACGGGCGACCCGCACTCGTCCAGCTCCCCAGGCCAGGCCTTCGGAGGAGTCGTGTATGTCCAGTAACGGAGTTCCCATGGGCCTGAAGACGCCCCGTAGCGCACGCACCCTGCGTGCCGCGTTCACACTCATGTGAACGCTTGGGATTCGGTCGCCGTTGGACCGGCGTCTTCAACGGAGTGGTGGAACTTCCACCATGCTACGCTCGTAGTGTCCCGAGAGAGGTTTTCATGATTAAGCTACGCAATTTTGGCACGTTGATTCTTGCGCTCCAGGTCACCGCATTCGCGGCGGTCGATCCCGGCCTCCTGCGCCTCGTGATGCCGGATGCCAAAGTCATTGCCGGACTCCAGGTGCGCGCGACCAAGAACTCGCTGTTCGGCCAGTACGTGCTCTCCCACATGCAGATAGAAGACGCGGCCTTCAAGAAGTTCATCGCGCAGACCGGCTTCGATCCCAGGCGCGATGTCACCGAAATCCTGATGGCTTCCAATTGGGAGCAATCCACGCCACAGAGCCGCTGGTTGGTTGCGGCGCGTGGATCCTTCAACCTCCCGCAGATCACCGCAGGCGCGAAGACTTACGGTGGTACGGTCACCGATTTCCAGGGTGTGGGAATTTTGACATATTCGGAGGAAACCAAGCCACAGGACGCCACGCCGGAAGTCCAGAGCGGAATTGCGTTTTTTGACTCCTCTAGCGCGGTCATGGGCGACCTGGCTTCCGTCAAGGCCGCCATCCAACGCAAGCAGAACGGTGCGGCGCCCACGGGAGACCTGCTTGGCAAAGTGCGCGATCTCAGCGCCAAGAACGACTTCTGGTTTGTCACTACCGTGCCCATCTCCGAGTTCGCCGGCGCCATGCCCAACCCGAATCTCAGCGGAGCGATGAAGGGTGACCTGCTGGCCGCTATCCATCAAGCCAGCGGCGGCATCCGCTTCGGCGATACCGTCACCATTTCGGGCGAAGCAATCACGCGCTCCGATAAAGACGCGCAAGCGCTGATGGACGTCTTCCGCTTCCTCGCCAGCCTGATCCAGCTAAACACCGAGAACAACAAAGTGGCAGGTCAGGTGTCCACTCTGCTCGACACCATGGATCTCAAAACCGCTGGCAACGTCATGACCATGTCGCTGGCCATCCCTGAGCAGCAGCTTGAGCAGTTGCTCAACACCATGCATCAGGAAAGAAGCCAAGCCCACAAGAAGCCGCCGCAAAGCAACTGAACCCCAAAATCGAAGAGAAAAAAACGCGGGCGTAAGCACCATGCTTGCGTGAAATATGTGGCGTGCAGTCACAATCATTCCGGGAATAAATTGCCTGGCCGGAAGGTAATCTGGTGTCGACCCCAGGCTGAAGCCAGAGACTGCATTTTCAAACCGAAGTGCCATAAACTTTTGAGCCGTGAAGTCGATATGAATCAAATGACACGTCGTTATGGTGCCCTGGGAAGGCTGGCACTTGAATTGCTCAGGCGTTGTGGTATGATTTTAGAAACCAAACAGTGGTTCGCTACCGGCCGTGGACAGGGTCATCGGCTGTTAAGCCGTAGAGTTCATTACGGTTTAGTCATTTTCTGTAACCGCTTGAACCTTTCTGGAGGATCGTACGTCTAATCGTGGTGAACCATTAAGACAGCAAAACAAGAAAGAGAGTTAAACCTATGACGAAGACCGAGTTAAACAAATTCAAAGAAGTCCTGGAGAACAAACAGGCTGAGTTGGTGCAGGTCCTGAGAAACCGTGAAGGCATCGCGATCGAGAAGAGCCCGGACGCTCTGGACGAGGTCCAGAATGCGGCCGAACGTGAACTGGCGATCCGAAATCTTGACCGTGAGTCGAACATGCTTCGAAACGTCCGCGCGGCTTTGCACCGCATCAATGAAGGCACGTTTGGCGTTTGCGCTCATTGCGAGGAGGACATTAGCCTCAAGCGGCTGAACGCTGTCCCGTGGGCTGCCTACTGCATCCAATGCCAGGAAGTTGCTGACAGAAACCAGGAAGAAGGCACCGATTCGCTCGACGACCTTCTTGTTCATGCAGCCTAACTCTGTGTAGGGCAAGCCTCTGGCTTGCCCTATCGAACCCCAATCAGGCTCACCATCCTTCCGGCCGCTTCCCGATCCCTCCGATAGGAATGAAATAAGTCGGCCCGGCACACCGAACACAAACCGACTGCGGCGAATTGTCTCGCCGTGCCGTCATTTCGTCCCACCTGCCGCCTGATCGTCTCCACCAGATCGATCTTGGTCCGGCCCGATAAGTCCTTCCTCTCCGGAAAGAATGCTGAAAACTGCACGGCCACTTCCGGCCCAACCTCGAAGCAACAACTGGCTATCCCAGGACCAACCACCACCACCAGATCCTCCGGCCGGCTGCCAAACTGTTCCTGCATCGCCTTCACTGTCTTAGGCACGATCCCGAGTAGCGTCCCGCGCCAACCCGCATGTATGGCAGCTATCGCCCGGTTCGATGGATCCGCGATCACGATCGGCAGGCAATCGGCGGTGCGAATCCCGAGCGTGATTCCCCGACGGTTCGTGATAAGCGCGTCGCCCTCGCCAGCGCAGCCTGCCCGCTCAGCCACGAGAACAGTATCTGAATGGGTCTGTCGAAGCGTTGCGACTTCGGCGTCCCCCGGCGGCCACTCCGAGCTGGATCGCGTTCCAAAACCGTGCACCAACCAGGGAAGTTCTTCCAGCGCTTGCGCCAAGTAAACTCCGCGGTTGTCGATGCGAAACAACTCTAATTCTAGCCTGTCATTAGAAGCACTAGTGGGGCGGACCCCCTGGTCCGCTGCCGACGCCCACGTCGGCCTCTTCGCCTTATGACCGCCGCTTAAGCGGCGTGGGGTGAAGGTGTTCGCCCTGCCAGATGTCTCTCCACCGCCTTCACCAACTCTCTGGATTGCACAGGCTTGGCCAGGAATCCCTGCATTCCGGTCTGCATGCAGCGGTCCCGGTAATCGCTGGAGCAATTCGCGGTAACTGCGATGATCGGGGTTTCCGCATAAGCGGGAATCGCGCGGATGTACTTTGCGGTCTGAAACCCGTCCATTCCCGGCATCTGCAGATCCATCAGAATCAGGTCGAACGTCGAGCGCGAGACTTTATCGATGGCAGCCGGGCCGTTGCACACGCATTCCACTTCATAATCGTGCCGGCGCAAAACATGACTGGCGATGGTCTGGGCAACAGAATCGTCATCCACCACCAGCAGATGACCACGGACTCGCTGGAAATCAACCGGCCGCAGTTGAGCCTCAGTAGGCAGGCGGACGGGCAGTCTCAGGCTGAACGTGCTGCCCTTCCCTGGTTCGCTTTGGACTGAAATATCGCCGCGCAGCAGAATAGCCAGTTTTTGAGCCACCGCCAAGCCCAACCCCAGGCCGGGATAATTTCGTGACAGCCCCGTCTCCAACTGCCGGAACGATTCGAAAATGGTGCTCACATGGCTGGCCGGAATTCCGATACCCGTGTCACGAACCTGGATCGCGACCTCGCCGCGGCCCCGGTCGGTCCGGCTGGCCGATGCGCTAAGCACCACTTCGCCCTTACTGGTGAATTTCACCGCATTGGCAACCAGATGCCACACCAGTTGCCGCAATCGCAAGGCATCTCCAACCACCGCCTCCGGAAGGTCCCGATCGAAGGTGTGCCTCAACTCCAAACCCTTCGATTTAGCCTTGAAGGCGAACTGGGCTATAACGCCCTCCAGCGTCTCGCGAAGTGGATACTCCTCTTCTTCCAAGTTGATGTGGTTGGCGGAAAGAGCGGAGTATTCGAGCGTAGCATTGAGGATCTCGAGCAAGTTCTCCGCGCAAAGCCGCGTAGCATCAACGTATTCTTTTTGTTCCTCGCTGAGCGGAGTTTCCAGCAGCAGATCGGACATGCCGAGAATGCCGCTGAGCGGGGTTCTGATTTCGTGGTTGAGGCTCGCGAGAAACTGCCCCTTCAATTCGCTAAGCTCGTCGGTTTTCAGCACGATGCCCTAATCTCAACATCGGCAACTGGGGCCGTATCTTTAGGGGAGTTGCGTTTTCTAGGGTGTTACGCGGATGTTAGTCGCGTACCTCGACGTCGGACACAAAGAAATAGAGCAACCGCCCGCCGTCAGCATGACGTACAGCCGGGCAATCGCAAATCAGGTCAAGCGAAAAGGGCTCTGAGGGAGGAATCTCGAATGTTCGACGATAGATTGTCCCGGTAACCGCGTGGTCCTGTCCGTTCTCGTAGGAAATCCTTATATTGTGCGGCTTTCCGTCCGCGGTTTGAACGCGCATCGAGAGTGATACCTTGCGCGGCACATCCAACGGATTGACGAGCGTTATCCGGCCGTGCCGCCATGACCAGTGCCACGTGTGGCCGCCGCCGCGCTCTTCATAGTAGAACCCACGCTCGAAAAGTACTTGGACGGGATTGCGTGCCAGCCGCTCTGAAGCCGGCATACCGGCCTCAGCTACATGCAATGCCGCGGCGTAGGCACGAAGATCAAAGAACGCGATGCGGCCATCCTCGCTCCATCGCGGCGCCACACCGAGTTCCTGTGCAATCGCGTGTTCCGGAGACGCCCCTGCATCGTACCCGCCTTGGTCCAACCACAGGCCCGAGAAGCCGCGTTGCGAAATGCTGCGCAACATTTCCGGTACGGGCAGCCCCGCAGCCAGGCGGTTCCACTCCCCCGGAGTCGTCCCGATAACGGCCGGCCAACTCCACCTGTATTTCCACGAATGCAGATACGGGCGCAGTGAATCGTTTATGAAGGCCTTGCCGTGCGGGATCTCGTTGGGAAAGTCCGTATAGGGCAGTTGGAACACCGCCGAGTTCGCGGCTAACACCGTCTCGATCTGGCGAACGAAGTCGTCATCGCGTCGGTAGACCGCTTCAGAATGATCGTATGCTCGTGACGGCACCGCCTGATCGTAGCCCGCCAGCACCGTGATCGCGGTAAACACGGCGATTCTTATGGCAGGAGACAGCCGCCGGTCAAGCGGGCGCAGCAGCGTGGCCGCCGCAATGATCGAGAAGAATCCAATGAACGGAAAGATGCGAGTGTCGCAGCGTATATCCGGGGACACAAACGCACTGAAAAAGTCGCTGAAGCCTCCTACCGTGGCGAAGAGGACGCAAATCAGAGTCAACCCCGTGCATGGGCCTAACAGGTCAGCCATCTGCGCGCCTCGAAACCACGGGCTGACCACAGCTCCGAGCGCAAAAACGACCAGGTACAGAAATCCAATCGAGCCAAACGTGCCCAACCGGCCGCTTTCGTTCTCGTTTGGGAATGAGGGATACTTCGTCTCTCGAAGCCTGGCCTCGACCGCTCGAAACAGCGGGATCGGATGGTCGGGCACCGGAGTGACCAGGTACCTGATTTTCAATCCGTACAGCTCCGTTTCCGCCGGGCTCTTGAACGCCATGCCGGCATTGCTACCGTTGCGCTCCCAAAATAAGAGCGATGGCGAGAGGTCCAACATCGCGGTTCCTCCCACCGTTGCTACTAGCGCGGCAGCGAAAACCGGCGCACGGCGATTCCGGCGGCTGAGCAATCCCAGCAGGCCCGCGGCCACCAGTACGAATGCCGCGAAAAAAGCGGTGTAGGCGTAGCTGAGGCCCGCCACTACACAACCGATCCAGGCATATGCCGGAACGTCTCCGAATTTCGCCCACTTGCCGCGCACCACTTCGATAGCCGCAAGGGCCACCAACGGGACAGCGTAGTAGAGGCAGTGCAGATGATGCGTAGCGCGGAAATACTCGTACGGCAGCAGCGCGAAAATCGCTCCGCTCGCGGCCGCGACGGTCAGGCTGAAATCCAGGCGCACCATCGCATAGCACGCCAAAGCTGCCGTCACTGCGATGCCAATGACCCAATCCAGGTTCAGGATCAGTGCCGGGTTGCTCGTAAGATGGCTCAGCACCCACATCAGGGCACTGTCGAGCGTGATGTTCATCGGAAAATCGCGCCAGTCCGCGCCGAAAGGCATTCCGAGCCGAGGGTTCCACCAGATCCAGTTCCCTTCCACGATGGACTTCGCGCGCATCAGGAAGATGTTCGCGTCCGCCAGGTAGTTCAAAGGGAAGTGCAGATCCACTTTGTCCAGCCGCAGCGTGATCCACAGCACCACAACCGAGAGCAAAGCGGAAGCAGACGAAGCCAGAAGAACCCTTCCCTTCGCACGCGGCACTGCGGCCTCCTTACGGCGTTACTCGGATGGTGGTGCTCCGGTGTACTCCATTTGCATCCAGCACGCTGTTGATTCCTTCCAGATCCACAAACACCGGCACACTTCCCGGAGGTACGTTGGAGGGAACCTTCACGTTAATCTGCCAGACGCCGACGAATCCGGGCGCGAGCCCTGAGAACTCGATATCGCTCTGCGGCACGAAATCGGAATTGATGAACACCTTGATGTCGCTACTGGTAGGCAGCAGCCTCGTTTTAGGCGTCGGTTGCCCGTCCGGCGGCATGCCACTCACCACACCTTGGCCGGTTCCGTAGAGTGTGATATAGCTGCCGGCCTTGGCCGGATTGGCGCCGTTATTGACCGTTCCGTCCTGATTCGTCGCGGCCAGTTGGCCGTTGCCGGAGCTATCGACTGTAAAAAGCCCCGGCGAAACCTTATAGATGGTGAACAGCCAGCTTGCCAGCACCTGCCCCGTGGACTGTCGCACCACCTGGATCTCCTCCAGTCCACCCACCGGTGTCGCGGCTGGCACCTGGAAGTTGATCTGGCTGGGGGACGCATACAGTATGGGAGACGGCTGCCCAGCCACCAGAACCTGGACATCACCCAGCGTGTCGGGAATCGGCAGCGGTTTCGGCAGGCTGTTGAAGTTCACCGTCTGGGTACCGAATTGGGCATTGGGGAAAGCGAAGATGCTGGCCAGCATGCCCGGGGCGAAGCTTTCGAAGTAATTGGCTGCGTTCCCGGAATTGTTGAAGTCAATCGCGGGATAGTAGAAAGAGACGCGATTGATGCCTTCGCCCACCACAGGATTGCCAAACGGATCGAGCGTGACGGCCACCGGACCAGCGACGCCGATGCTTGCGTCGGGCGCCGGGTTGTTGATGACGTCCTGAAACTTCGGATAGCGCAGCAGTTGGTTCCCGCCGGTGTTGGCCACCCAGATTTCGCCTGTCACCTTGTCGATATCTACGCCGAAGGGATTGCTGATGCTGGTGATCGAGAACGTGACTGGCGGATTGTCGCCGGCCCGAGGAACTGGGGGAAAGATGGCGATACGATTGTTGCCGGTATCGGAAACATAGAGCTGGTCGCTCGCATCCAGGGCAATGTGGTGCGGTCCTGAAAGAGTGGTCGAAACGGTCGAGTTGAAATTCGCTTGTCCGAAGACGTTGGCGGCGGAAGATCCTGACAGAAAATCGGCGCCGGCCGGCTTGCTGAAATAGAGGACACGGTTCGCAAGGGGATCGGAAACCACCAGTCCTCCATTTGCGGTAAAAGCAAGCCCATAGGAACTATTCATCGTTTGGCTGCTGACATCTCTGATCGGCTGGCCAAAGAAGGTGGTCTGCCCTAACACAAGATCGGCTGTTGGTATGCCAGCGCCAGCAGGCTGGGCGAACGGCGTCGGGAACCGGAGCACGCGCGCGTTGCAAGCATCCGCCACGTACAAATTTCCTTTCGAGTCCACCGCCAAACCCTCCGGCGACCACAAGCCCTGATTGTTCGCCTGGGTGGGATTATTGGTCGGAAAGTTCAACAGAGCTGTACGCAGATCTGGCTGACCAATCACCATGTCAGCGAACGATCCCGCGTTCACTTTGCGGTAATCCTTAAAACCTAGCACGCGGTTGTTGAGCGGATCGGCAATATAGAGATGCGGAGGATTGGACACGCTGTCAATAACAACATCGCCGCCCGCCGCGAAGGGGAAGGCGCCATTCACCGCACACGAGCCGAAGTTATCCGTGAATCCAACTTCGCGGCCCTCAATCAGGTTGAGGGAGTTGTAGGGAAAATCCAGTTGCCCCAGCAGCCGATTGGCAGCCGTAAACATGCCACCGGACTGCTGCGGGAACACCAACAGCCGCTGATTTCCCGCGTCTAGCACGTACACATCGGAGCCCGCGGCTGCGCCAGCCACCGGCCCGCTGAGCGTGGATGCAGTGGGCTGCGGAAGGCTCTGATTGGATTGGAATCCCTGGAAATTGGTTTGTCCGATCACTACCGTGGCGGGCGGCGAAAACGCAGTGGCCTGGGCCGGCCACTGGTCGAATGAAGCATATCCCAGGATTCTGGCGTTTCCTGTATCCACTACATAAGGAGTGTTGCCGATGAAGAAAACACCCGAGGGCGGAATTACTCCGCCGCCGCTCGTCGTGGCGCCCAGCGTGCTCTCGCTGATCACAGGCGGAATCGGCTGCGCGGTGGTTGGCAGCACCACGCCCATAATGCGCGCGGCCAACTGTCCGATGGCGAAAGGTGGAGTGTACACCACCACGCGGTTCGCGTTGTCGGCGACAAACAGCCGGCCCGCGGCATCGAATCCCAGCCCGGCCGGCTGTATCAAAAAGCTCGTGCCGCATCTCTCATTCGCCACGGTGGAAGCGCCGCACTGGCTTTGACTCGCAGTGGCGGGGATCTGATTGGATACAAAATCCTGCTGCCCCAGAACCAGGTCCGCTGAAGGCGCGTTGGTGGCGCCCGCTCCAAGCACCTTGGCTGGAAAACGCAGCACACGGTTGTTGCCCGCATCCGAGACCCACAAGTTTCCTTTTGCATCAATCGCAATGCCGGAACGGAAGATGCTGCCGCCGCTGGCCAATGCAAGGGTGGTCGCGCTCGGCGTGGTCTTGCCTTCGTTCGGGGAGGAGCCATTCAAGTCTTTCTGGCCGATGATCAGATCCACCCTGAGCAGGGCGCCGGTCTGCGAAAAGGGCGCAGGATAGCGCAAGATCCGGTTATTCCCAGCGTCCGCTACGTACAGGTTTCCACTATTATCGGTGGCTACAGCGTCCGGCGCCGTGAGTCCGGTACTCAAGTCTGAGCCGGGGCCTTTTCCAGCGGTCGAAAGGAAATCCCGCTGCCCGATCACCTTATCCGCGAAGTCGCCTTTGGTAAAAGCTGTGGCGTTTTTCCAAGCGAGAACTCGATTGTTGCCGGTGTCGGCCACATACAGAATTGGTGGCGAGTTGGAAATATCCAGCGCGAGCGCTTGCGGCCCGTTGAATTCCCTGCCCTCCACCAGGTTGGGCGCGGTCGCAGTGAGCACTCCCTGCTGTTGCAGGACAGCTTGCCCGAAAATTCGCGAGGGGGCCGGATTAAATACAGTGGACGTGGGAGTCTGCCCGTCCAGGGCCGCAACGACAGCGGCACAGACAGTAATCGATTGAAGAAGTCGCATCGGAAATCACAGGTGAGACGCACGCGCGGGATACGTCCTATCCATTGATATCACACCCGGAAGGAGTTCGTGGCTTCTACACCAGCCTGGGGCACCGATAGTGTGGGGCGTTTTCCCAAGACTGGGGATTCTGCCGTCATAAGTGGGGCAGACCCCCAGGTCTGCGCGGGTCCCCCTGGACCCGCTCTTCGCCAACGGAATCAGCTTCCTTCAAAACCCGGCAAGCCGACGAGGGCGTCGGCTGCGGTCCAGGGGGACCGCCCCACTAAGAATGCAAATTGAGCAATCCTGGAAAAACTAAGTGACATTGAGCTGCCAGCCTGCCCCACATCACGGCAGCTATTCCACTTTTATGTCGCGCACCTTTCTCCCAGCGGCGCGCCAGGCGAGGCCGAGCGAAACCTGCATCCAGCGCGCCAGAGAACCATCGAATGCAATAGGAGAACCACTCTATGCTGGATTTAATTGGCTCTCTTTTGATGGGCGTAGTTTGTGCCGTCGACGTTATCGTCTTGATTAGCTTGGCGGCCATTCGGCCCGTGGCAAGGTTCGCTGCTTTCCTAATCGCGGCTGCCTTCGCCTCCGTGATCTTCGCCATCGGCGCCATGGGTGGATTCGGGCCCGGAGTCACGGGGCCGTTTCCCACTCCTGTAATTGCGTTCCTTGTTTTGATGATCGGCGGACTTATTGCCTTCTTTGAGTGGCCCTCTTTCCGAAATGCCCTTCTTTCCTTGCCGCTTACAGCGCTGGTGGGCATAAACGCCTGCCGGATCGGCGGCGTCGGTTTTCTAATCCTGCACAATCAGGGCCGGCTCGCGGCGCCGTTTGCAACATCCGCTGGATGGGGCGACATCATCACCGGCCTGGCCGCAATCCCACTGGCTTTCATGGCCTCGCGAGGAAAATTGTCCCGCGGTCCGCTCATTATTTGGAACGTTTTCGGCGCGCTCGATCTGATCGTCGCGATTATGCTGGGTGCACTATCGGCGCCCGGGACACCGTTTCAGCTCTTTACTGAAGCTCCCGGCACGCTGGCGATGGGAACCCTTCCATGGGTGGTGATTCCAACATTGCTGGTACCGCTCTACCTGATGACACATCTCACAGTCGCCACGCGCCTGCGTTTACGGTCAACCATCACGGTGCCCGCGAATAACCTGCCAAACGACACGCTCACGAACAGAGCCGCTTAATTGCGCCGCTAATTTGCGGGATTACAAAGCGATTACGGTGGTTTCAGATCGCACAATTATTTGACAGGCCAAGCTCGGTCTGGTATAAAGGCTTGTCCCATCGCATTCCGAATCCAACAGGAGGATAAAGAACATGGCAAGTGGCCCGATTAAGTTGCCCTACACGATAAAGGGCAGCATTTCTAGCAACGACAGTCCAAGAGTCTACGTCGGTCTAGGCGCAAACAAGCAGGCTTTTATACCAAACCCACCGACCGACGACAGCTACTGGTGGTTTTTTTTGGACAATGCCACTCAGAAACTGGCCCATAGCGTCGTAGTGCCTGGAGCAAACAACAGCAGCGTTCCGCCCGGCATCGACACCTACATGAACAATCCCAACCTTCTCTTTGGAATCGCCACCCAATACCTTTCTTTGCTTCACGTCCCGCAGGGAGCTCTCTATGACTACATGGCCAGCTACGGAGCCGGCGGTGCGTTGGGAAAGCTGGAACAGTTGAATGTCACAGTGGGCTGCGGATATTATGGGCGGGTAAGTTACATTCTGGTTGGACAGGCAGGCGCCCGCGGAGGTCCCTATCCGCCGCCGCCCAGTTACGAAAAGGGCTCGTACAGGGACCCCACCATTCTCCAGGTGTCGCTCATGTCCCTACCGAATGGGCAGCCGCCATACTCGATCGTAAATGAGTACACTTTTAGGTAATACGGTAAAATGTTGCGTTAGTGTCGATCTCTCATGCTGGCGTCAAACTGATCGCCATCGGTTTCAATACTTTTGGCACCGGCCTGACGCGCGTGATGCAGAGCATCGTGCGGCGCCTGGCCGATGATCACGAGATCCATTATCTCGGCATCGGATATTCCGGCGAAACGATCCGCGATCGCGGCCTGACCATATATCCCACAAATCCCAAAGGCGGCGATGTTTTCGCAGCTTTCCAAGCCGCGCGCTTAATCGAGGAGATTCAGCCCCAGTTAGTATTCATTCTCCACGATATCTGGATGTTCGAGTACTATCTTCGAATTCTGGGACCCTACCGCGATCGTTTGAAGATCGTCGCTTACATCCCGCTCGACGGCAAAATCACAAACGAAAACGCGGCTCGGCCGCTCAAGGACGCGGATCGCGTAGTTGTTTATACCGAGTTTGCCCGAACACAATTCGAGCATGCGTTCCAAAGGATCGGACCAGGTTTCCCGGCCGTAGATGTGATCCCGCACGGCATCGATCGATCCAATTTCTTCCCGCTGCCGGGTGCCCGCACCAATGCCAAGGAGCAGGTTTTCCCCGATCTTCAGGACCCCTCCCATTCTTTCGTAGTGCTAAACGCCAGCCGGCCGGACCGCAGAAAGCGGTTGGATTTGACCATCGCCGGCTTCGCCCAGTTTGTACGGGACAAGCCGCCCAACGTGAAATTGTGCCTGCATCACGCATTCTTCGGCCAGCACGAAGACGACGAGATCCATTCCTTCATCCGGAAATTCGGAGTGGAAGACCGCGTGTATTTGAATCCGCAAGGCGGTGGAGTCCGCGATGACCGCGAGTTGAATCTGCTGTACAACGCCTGCGATGTGGGAATCAATACTTCTATGGGCGAAGGTTGGGGATTGGTCAGCGCGGAGCATGGCGCAACCGGCGCAGCTCAAATCGTCCCGGACCATACGGCCTGCGCCGAGCTCTGGGCGGGACACGGCGAACTGATCCCAGTAGCCAGAAGCTATATTCCAGAGTTCTCCGTTCTCGAGATGGGCGAAGTGTCCGCTCAAGGTGTTGCGCAGTGCCTGGAGAATCTCTATCGCGATCCGAATCGCCGGCGGGAACTGGCGCAGGCGGCGTTCCAAGCGGCGCAGAATCCTGCGTACTGCTGGGATGCAATCGCGCGCGAGTTCGAGCAGCTTTTCGTGAAGCTGGTAACCGTCTAGACGCTCTTACTGATGCACAGCCGTATACAGAACCTGCGTGCCCGCTACACCACCCAACTTGAAACTCAGCGGAACCAGATCGTTGTCCGGAATCGCAGGAACCACAACATCGAACTGATACACCCCCACCAATCCTGGCGACAATCCGTAGTATGCCAACTTCGCCGATGTCTCACCGAACAGAATCTCCATCGACGCCACCAGTTGACTGTTCCCTGCGGCCAACTCGCCTGCTGGTATGTTCGGCGTCACTGGCCCGAATCCGTTGCCGTACATCACAATGGTTTCTCCCGGCTTGGCGGGCCGCGATGGTAGGCCCGCGATCGCTCCGGAGGGAAGCACATAGGTCACATTGTCCGAATGAAAAGCCACCACGTACTGCTTTCCGCCGATCTTAAATGATGCAGGCGCCAGCAGCCCCGGTTCGGTAGCGTTCACCGTGACGTTAAACGGCGCGCTGGTTCCGTTCTTGTTGGTCACCGTGATCTGCTGCGCACCAGTGGGAATGTTGGACGGCAACTCCACATTCACCTGGCCAGGATTGGCGACGATGTAATTGACGAATGCTTTTTGACCCGCGATGCTCACCTCCACACCATCCAACGTGGTTGGCGCCTGGTTGCCCGTGAAATCGGCGCTGGTCCAGCCGCGAGTATCAGGCGCGAGATTCGATCCGTAGATTTCGACAAAGGACCCTGGTGAGACACTCGTGAAACCACCATAAGATGACGCGCTCACTACGCTGCCGATGGATGGCGCCATGGGCGGCGGCGCTCCACCTTCCCATGTCCAGGTGTCGCCGATGATGGTTGCAGTCGGCAATCCCCCGAATCCTCCGAACAGCACGGTTTGGTCGTGGGCGGAATCATACGCCATGGCATGCTGCTCACGTACTGGCGGGCTGGTTTGCGGCGACTGCTGGGTCCAGTTGGAACCGTCCCACACCCAGGTGTCATTCAGATATTCGAAGTTTATCGCTCCCATTCCTCCGAACAAGACCGCTTGACCGTGGGTGGAATCGTACGCCATGGCGTGGTATTGTCGCGCGGGCGGACTGGTCTGCGGCGATTTCTGAGTCCAGTTGGAGCCATCCCACACCCACGTATCGTTTAGGAGAATGAGGTTGACGTTGGAGTTGGCGGGGGCCCGGCCAAATCCCCCGAACAAGACAACTTGGCCGTGAGCGGAATCGTATGCCATGGCGTGCCGAGCTCGCGCGGGCGGGCTCGTCTGCGGTGATTTCTGGGTCCAATTGGAGCCGTCCCATACCCAGGTGTCATTCAGGTTGATGCCATGGGGTGTGTCCGAACCCCCGAACAAAACGACTTGACCGTTGGCGGCATCGTAAGCCATGGCGTAAGCATCCCGGGAGGGCGGACTGGTCTGAGGCAATTTCTGGGCCCAATTGGAACCGTCCCACACCCAGGTGTCGTTGAGAAAACTGCCTCCGAACAACACAACTTGGCTATGTGCGGCATCATACGCCATGGCGTGCGCAGCTCGAGCGGGCGGGCTGGTCTGCGGCGATTTCTGGGTCCAGGTGTCGCCGTCCCACACCCAAGTGTCGTTGAGAGGCAGGCCGTTGAAATCCTGGCTGCCATCCCCACCGAACAATACAACTTGGCCGTGCGCGGCATCGTAGGCCATGGCGTGAAAGTATCGCGCTGGCGGGAAGTTTTGTGGAATCTGCTGCGTCCAATTTGGCGCGGTCTGCGCCGTCACTACCAATGGGCACACCCACAACAACCGCGTGATCGCGTTCCACCGGGTTATCCTCATACGACTACTGCTTCACCGCCGTGTACAGCGTCTGCACGCCGGCCACTCCGCCCAACTTGAAACTCAGGGGTACCAGATCGTTGTCCGGAATCGCGGGAACCACAACATCGAACTGATACACGCCCACCAATCCCGGTGACAATCCGTAGTACGCCAACTTCGCCGATGTCTCACCGAACAGAATCTCGAGCGACGCTGCCAGTTGACTGTTCCCTGCGGCCAACTCACCCGCAGGTATGTTCGGCGTCACCAGTCCGAACCCGTTGCCATACATCACAATGGTTTCTCCAGGCTTGGCAGGACGCGATGGAAGGCCCGCAATAGCACCCTCCGGTAGAACGTACGTCACATTGTCCGAATGAAACGCCACCACGTACTGCTTCCCGCCGATCTTAAATGATGCAGGCGCCAGCAGCCCCGGCTCCGTCGCGTTCACCGTGACGTTGAATGGCGCGCTGGTTCCGTTCTTATTGGTCACAGTGATCTGCTGCGCACCGGTCGGAATGTTCGATGGCAACTGCACATTCACCTGGCCAGGATTGGCGACGATGTAATTGACGAATGCTTTTTGACCCGCGATGCTCACCTCCACGCCATCGAGCGATGTCGGCGCCTGGTTGCCCGTGAAATCAGCCTTGGTCCACCCCCGCGTATCCAGCGCCAGATTCGATCCATAGATCTCGACAAACGAATCCGGCGACACGGCCGCGAAACCTCCATAAGATGATGCGCTCACCACGCTCCCGATGAACGGGACCACCACCGGCGGCGCTTCCGCTTGCAAAGTCCAGGTGTCAGAGAGAGAGGAATTTGGGCCATTGCCTCCGAACATGACAACTTGACTCCGTCCAGAATCATAGGCCATGCCGGAGGAAAACCGCGCCGGTGGGATGGTCAGTGGTGTGGTCTCGGTCCAGTTTGCCCCGTCCCAGACCCAGGTATCGTCGAACGGGTTGAAGTTACTGTCGGCCCCACCGAACAGGACCACTTGCCCTTGGGCGGAATCATAGATCATGGAATGCAGCCACCGATCCGACGGTTTGGTCACCGGGGATGTCCGCGTCCAGTTGCTTCCGTCCCACAGCCACGTGTCGCTGGTGATCGGGAGGTTGAAGCACCCATCGCCAGCTTCCCCTCCGAACAAGACAATCTGACCGTGCGCCGCATCGAAGGCCATGGCATAGCCTTCCAATGGATCTGGGCTGGTCTGCGGGGATTTCAGCGTCCAGTTGGTCCCATCCCAAACCCACGTGAAAAAGCCAGACCCCGTGCACTGCTCGGTAAGGACTAGAAGCACTTGACCGTGGGCGGCATCGTAGGCCATGACAGGGTTGGAACCACCACCGCCCAAGCTGGTCTGCGGGGATTTATGTATCCAGTTGACTCCATCCCATACCCATGTTTCCCAGGTAAAGCGAGACCTATCCGCATTGAGAGTTCCGTTGATCAGGACGACTTGGCCACGTGCGGCATCGTAGGCTATAGCAGAACCCCGCGCCGCCTCGATTGGCGGGCTGGTCTGCGGGAATTTCTGGGTCCAGTTGGCGCCGTCCCACACCCAGGTATCATTGAGGGCGTTAGTGCCTGCATCTATTCCTCCGTACAGGACAACTTGAGCGTGTGCGGAATCATACGCCATGCCAGGACTAGTTCGCTTCGACGGGCTGGTCTGCGGGGAGTGCATCGTCCAGTTGAGCGCAGTTTGCGCAGTCACCGTCGACGCCCATAGCCAGAGCAACCGCGCGATGATGCTCCAGCGGATTATCCTCATACGATTATTCCTTCACCGCTGTATACAGCGTCTGCGCACCAGCCACGCCGCCTAACTTGAAACTCAGCGGAACCAGATCGTTGTCCGGAATCGCAGGAACCACCACATCGAACTGATACACGCCCACCAATCCTGGCGACAATCCGTAGTAAGCCAATTTCCCCGATGTCTCACCGAACAGAATCTCCAGCGACGCCACCAGTTGACTGTTGCCTTCCGCCAACTCACCCGCTGGTATGTTCGGCGTCACCGGCCCGAATCCGTTGCCGTACATCACAATGGTCTCCCCGGGCTTGGCGGGACGCGATGGCAAGCCTGCAATGGCCCCTTCCGGGAGAACATACGTCACATTGTCCGAATGAAAAGCCACCACGTACTGCTTCCCGCCGATCTTAAATGATGCAGGCGCCAGCAGCCCCGGCTCCGTCGCGTTCACCGTGACGTTAAACGGCGCACTGGTTCCATTCTTGTTGGTCACGGTGACCTGCTGCGCACCAGTGGGAATGTTGGACGGCAACTCCACATTCACCTGCCCAGGATTGGCGACGATGTAATTGACGAATGCTTTTTGACCCGCGATGCTCACCTCCACGCCATCGAGCGATGTCGGCGCCTGGTTGCCCGTGAAATCGGCCTTGGTCCACCCCCGCGTATCCAGCGCCAGATTCGATCCGTAGATCTCGACAAACGAATCCGGTGCCACGCTCGAGAAGCCACCATAAGACGACGCGCTCACCACGCTGCCAATGGATGGCGCCGGGGCCGACAGTGCTCCACCTTCCCAGGTCCAGGTGTCGCCGAGAGTTACCTCGTTGGTGTCTTCTCCTCCGAACAAGACCACCTGGCTGTGAGCGGAATCGTATGCCATGGCGTAATAGACACGTCCCTGCGGACTGTCTTGCGGGGATTGCTGGGTCCAGTTGGAACCGTCCCACAGCCAAGTTTCGTTCAGGTCCCCTCTGTACAGGACCACTTGACCGTGCGCGGAATCGTATGCCATTGCCGTGACAAAGGCGTTAATCGATCTCCCGCCGGGCGGAGGAGGACTATTCTGTGGCAACTTCTGAGTCCAATTGGTACCGTCCCATACCCACGTGTCATTTAACACCGCGAAGGAGTTGCCCTCGCCCCCGAACAAGACGACTTGACCGTGCGCGGAATCGTACGCCATGGCATGCGCCGTTCGCGCTGGCGGACTCGTTTTCGGCGACCTCTGCGTCCAGTTGGAACCGTCCCAAACCCAAGTCTCGGCAAAAATGACTCCGTCGGCGCTTCCTCCTCCGAACAACACCGTTTGACCGTGGGCGGAATCGTACGCCATGGCGTAATAGATCCGAGCGGATGGGCTGGTCTGCGGCGTTTTCTGGGTCCAGTTGGAACCGTCCCATACCCAAGTGTCACTAGAAACGACACCGTCGCTATACCCTCCGAACATCACAACTTGGCCATGCGCGGCATCGTACGCCATGGAGTGCCCGGCGCGCGCGGAGGGACTGGTTTGCGGCGCTTTCTCGGTCCAGTTGGAACCGTCCCACACCCAGGTGTCGTCTAAAGCCTGGGCGGAGATGTAAATCCCGCCGTAGCCGTTGGCGCCCCCGAACACTACAACTTGGCCATGCGCGGAATCGTAGGCCATGGCGTGACTCAGTCGCGCTGGCGGGAAGTTCTGCGGAATCTGCCGCGTCCAGTTAGGCGCGGTCTGCGCGGCCACCACCAACGGATACACCCACAACAACCGCGTGATCGCGTTCCACCGGGTTATCCTCATACGATTACTCCTTCACCGCCGTATACAGCGTCTGCGCGCCGGCCACGCCGGCCAACTTGAAACTCAGCGGTACCAGATCGTTGTTCGGGATCGCGGGGACCACAACATCGAACTGATACACGCCCACCAATCCTGGCGACAATCCGAAGTACGCCAATTTCCCAGTCGTCTCGCCAAACAGAATCTCGAGCGACGCTACGAGCTGACTGTTCCCTTCGGCCAACTCACCCGCAGGTATGTTCGGCGTCACCGGCCCGAACCCGTTGCCGTACATCACGATGGTTTCTCCAGGCTTGGCGGGCCGCGACGGAAGTCCTGCGATGGCCCCTTCCGGAAGAACGTACGTCACATTATCCGAATGAAAGGCCACCACATACTGCTTCCCGCCGATCTTAAATGATGCAGGCGCGAGCAGCCCCGGTTCGGTAGCGTTCACGGTAACGTTGAACGGCGCGCTGGTTCCGTTCTTATTAGTCACAGTGATCTGCTGCGCACCAGTGGGAATGTTGGATGGCAACTCCACATTCACCTGACCCGGATTCGCCACGATGTAATTGACGAACGCTTTTTGCCCCGCGATGCTCACCTCAACGCCATCGAGCGACGTGGGCGCTTCATTGCCCGTAAAGTCGGCGCTAGTCCAGCCACGAGTATCCGTCGCAAGATTCGATCCGTAGATTTCGACAAACGATTCGGGCGCCACACTCAAGAAACCACCATACGATGACGCACTCACCACGCTGCCGATCAACGGAGCCATCGGCGGCAGCGGGCCCGCGTCAAAGGTCCAGGTGTCCTCGAAATGTTGACCGGCGGTGTCGAGTCCACCAAATAACACGGTTTGATCGTGGGAAGAATCGTATACCATGGCGTGTCCGACTCGCGCGGACGGGCTGGCCTGCGGGGACTGCTGGGTCCAGTTGGAGCCGTCCCATAACCACGTGTCATTCAGATCGACGCTGATGTTGCCGGTCCCTCCGAACATAACAACTTGACCGTGGGCCGAGTCGAATGCCATGGCATGCTGAAACCGCACCGGCGGACTCGTCGACGGGGTTTGCTGTGTCCAGTTGGATCCGTTCCAAGTCCATGTATCCTGAAGCGGTTGTGCGGGTATCCCGCTTTTGTAATAGCCTGCGAATAAAACCACCTGACCGTGGGCGGAATCGTATGCCAGTGCGTGCTCCCCTCGAACCGCCGGGCTAGTTGCTGGCGACTCCTGGTGCCAGTTGGATCCGTCCCACAGCCACGTGTCATTCAGGCCGTTGGCGCTTGGGTCAAACCCTCCGAACAAAACTACTTGACCGCGGGCCGCATCGTAGGCCATCGCATGGCCGAGTCGCGGCGGCGGGCTGGTTGTCGGCGACATCTCGGTCCAATTGGTGCCGTCCCATATCCAGGTGTCATTCAAATAGGCGCCGGGTGGGCTCTGTCCTCCGAACATCACCACTTGACCATGCGCGGAATCGAAGGCCATGGCGGGATAGACCCGCAAGGGAGGACTGGTTTGCGGAGATTTTTCCGTCCAGTTGGCGCCATCCCACACCCACGTGTCGTTTAGACACGCACCATTACTTCCCCCGAACAGGACGGTTTGTGCGTGCAAGGAGTCGTAAGCCATGGCGTGTGCAAGTCGCTCGCCGGGGAAATTCTGCGGAATCTGCCGCGTCCAGTTGGGCGCTGTCTGAGCCGCCATGACCAGCGGGAACACCCACATCAGCCGTGAGCCAGCGTTACTTAGGGTTATTCTCATACGATTACTCCTTCACCGCGGTATAAAGGACTTGCGTGCCGGATACGCCGGCGAGTTTGAAACTCAGTGGCGCCAAGTCATTGTCTGGAATCGCGGGAACCACAACATCGAACTGGTACACGCCCACCAATCCGGGCGACAATCCATAGTAAGCCAATTTGCCCGACGTCTCGCCAAACAGAATCTCGAGCGACGCCACCAGTTGGCTGTTTCCTGCAGCCAACTCACCCGCGGGTATGTTCGGCGTCACCGGCCCGAATCCGTTGCCATACATCACAATGGTTTCTCCAGGCTTGGCGGGCCGCGACGGCAAGCCTGCGATGGCGCCTTCCGGTAGGACATACGTCACATTGTCGGAATGAAAAGCCACCACGTATTGCTTCCCGCCGATCTTAAATGATGCAGGCGCCAGCAGCCCCGGCTCCGTTGCGTTCACCGTGACGTTGAATGGCATGCTGGTTCCATTCTTGTTAGTCACCGTGATCTGCTGCGCACCACTGGAAATGTTGGATGGCAACTGCACATTCACCTGCCCAGGATTGGCGACGATGTAATTGACGAATGCTTTTTGACCTGCGATGCTCACCTCCACGCCATCCAGCGACGTTGGCGCCTCATTCCCCGTGAAATCGGCTTTGGTCCAGCCACGAGTATCAGGCGCAAGATTCGTTCCATAGATCTCGACGAACGATTCCGGTGCCACACTCGTGAAGCCTCCATAAGATGATGCGCTCACCACGCTGCCGATGGAAGGGGCAATGGCTGGCGGCGCTCCGCCCTCCCATGTCCAGGTGTCGGTCAGACGGACGAGGCCTTGCGCTGGCTTCCCCCCGAACAAGACGGCTTGACCGTGGCCTGAATCGTACGCCATAACGGGGCTGACCCGTGCGGGCGGGCTGACTTGCGGAGATTCCCCGATCCAGTTGGAGCCGTCCCACACCCAGGTGTCGTTCAAAGCGACACCATGTTCGTCGGCGCCCCCGAACAGGACGACGTGTCCGTGAGTGGAATCGTAGGCCATGGCGTGTTGGTATCGCTCCGGAGGGCTGGTTTGCGGAGCCTTCTCGGTCCAGTTGGATCCGTCCCACAACCAGGTGTCGTTACTACTCAGATAGCTTCCCCCGAACATGACGACTTGCCCATGGGCTGAATCGTATGCCATCGCGTGCCATTCTCGCGCGGGCGGGTTGGTTTGCGGAGCCTTCTCGGTCCAGTTGGAGCCGTCCCACACCCAGGTGTCGTTCACAGGGCGCTCATTTTCGCCGGCGCCCCCGAACAGGACGACTTGTCCGTGGGTGGAATCGTAGGCCATGGCGTGCTGGCTACGTACTGGCGGACTGGTCTGTGGGGATTTCTGGGTCCAGTTGGAGCCATCCCACACCCACGTGTCGTTGAGACTGATGGAAAACCCGTTGAGGAAACTCAATCCCCCGAACAGGACCACTTGACCTTGCGCGGAATCATAAGCCATCGCGTGACCAAAGCGCACGGACGGGCTGGTCTGCGGGGATTCTTGGGTCCAGTTGGAGCCGTTCCATACCCAGGTGTCGTTGAGAGGATTTCCGTTGCTGCTCCTGCCTCCGAACAAGACGACTTGGCCATGGGCGGAATCGTAGGCCATCGCGTGATCAGTTCGCGGCGCCGGGCTGGTTTGCGGAGACTGCTGGGTCCAGTTGGGCGCGGTCTGAGCGGCCATCACCAACGGGTACACCCATAGCAACCGCGCGGTGATGTTCCACCGGTTTATCCTCATACGTCGACCTCCCAGTGACTTCAGGTTCTACTGCTTGACCGCCGTGTAGAGCGTCTGCACGCCGGCCACTCCGCCCAACTTGAAACTCAGGGGCACCAGATCGTTGTCCGGAATCGCGGGAACCACAACATCGAACTGATAGACGCCCACCAATCCCGGCGACAATCCGTAGTAAGCCAACTTCGCCGAAGTCTTGCCGAACAGAATCTCGAGCGACGCTACTAGTTGACTGTTCCCTACGGCCAACTCACCCGCTGGTATGTTCGGCATCACCGGCCCGAACCCGTTGCCGTACATCACAATGGTTTCTCCAGGCTTGGCGGGCCGCGATGGAAGGCCAGCGATAGCTCCGGCGGGAAGAACGTACGTCACATTATCCGAATGAAAAGCCACCACGTACTGCTTCCCGCCGATCTTAAATGATGCCGGCGCCAGCAGCCCCGGCTCGGTGGCGTTCACGGTGACGTTAAACGGCGCGCTGGTTCCATTCTTGTTGGTCACCGTGATCTGCTGCGCACCAGTGGGGATGTTCGACGGCAACTGCACATTCACTTGGCCCGGATTGGCGACGATGTAATTGACGAAGGCTTTTTGACCGGCGATGCTCACCTCCACGCCATCCAGCGACGTGGGTGCTTCATTGCCGGTGAAATCGGCTTTGGTCCAGCCACGCGTATCGAGCGCGAGATTCGATCCGTAGATCTCGACAAACGAACCCGGCGAGACTGCCGCGAAACCACCATAAGATGTTGCGCTCACCACGCTCCCGATGGACGGAGCCATCGGTGCCGGCGCTCCCGCTTCAAAGGTCCAGGTGTCGTCCAAAGGAGTGTCAGGCCCTCCGCCGCTGAATAAGACCGCGTTCTCGTGCGCAGCATCATAGGCCATGGCGTGCTGCGATCGTGGAAGCGGGCTAATTTGCGGGGACTGCTGGACCCAGTTGGAACCATCCCACAGCCAGGTGTCGTTCAAAGAACCATTTTTGCCGGCGCCCCCGAACAGGACGACTTGTCCGTGGGTGGAATCGTAGGCCATGGCGTGTTGGAATCGTTCCGGAGGGCTGGTTTGCGGAACCTTCTCGGTCCAGTTGGCGCCGTCCCACACCCAGGTGTCGTTGAGAGAGTTCCCGTTGCCGTCTGCTCCCCCAAACAAGACGACTTGTCCGTGCCACGAATCGTAGGCCATGGCGTGAACGTACCGGCTGGGCGGACTGGTTTCCGGAAATTTCCGGGTCCAGTTGGAGCCGTCCCACACCCAGGTGTCGTTCAAAAGGGCGCCATTTTCGCCGGCGCCCCCGAACAAGACGATTTGGCTGCGGGCGGAATCGTAGGCCATGGCGTGGTAGATCCGCACGGGCAGGCTGGTTTTCGGGGATTCCTGCGCCCATTTGGAGCCGTCCCACACCCATGTGTCGTTGAGAAAGCCACCGCTGGTTAATCCCCCGAACAGGACCACTTGACCTTGCGCGGAATCATAAGCCATCGCGTGACCAACGCGCACGGACGGGCTGGTCTGCGGGGATTCTTGGGTCCAGTTGGAGCCGTTCCATACCCAGCTTTCGTTGAGAGGATTTCCGTTGCTGTTCCTGCCTCCGAACAAGACGACTTGGCCATGGGCGGAATCGTATGCCATGGCGTGATCAGTTCGCGCCGACGGGCTGGTTTGCGGAGACTGCTGGGTCCAGTTGGGCGCGGTCTGAGCGGCCATCACCAACGGGTACACCCATAGCAACCGCGCGATGATGTTCCACCGGTTTATCCTCATACGTCGACCTCCCAGTGACTTCAGGTTCTACTGCTTGACCGCCGTATAGAGC
Source organism: Bryobacterales bacterium (assembly GCA_003162425.1). Taxonomy (GTDB): domain Bacteria; phylum Acidobacteriota; class Terriglobia; order Bryobacterales; family Bryobacteraceae; genus Palsa-89. The sequence continues at coordinate 44,038 of PMOK01000084.1, forward strand.
GTCTGCACCCCGGCCATTCCGCCCAATTTGAACGTGAGTGGCACCAGATCGTTGTTCGGAATCGCGGGAACCACCACGTTGAACTGATACACGCCCACCAATCCTGGCGACAATCCGTAGTAAGCCAACTTCGCCGAAGTCTTGCCAAACAGAATCTCGAGCGACGCTGCCAGTTGACTGTTCCCTGCGGCCAACTCACCCGCGGGGATGCTCGGCGTCACCGGTCCGAATCCGTTGCCGTACATGACAATGGTTTCTCCAGGCTTGGCGGGCCGCGATGGAAGGCCAGCGATAGCTCCGGCGGGAAGAACGTACGTCACATTATCCGAATGAAAAGCCACCACGTACTGCTTCCCGCCAATCTTAAATGATGCAGGCGCCAGCAGCCCAGGCTCTGTGGCGTTCACCGTGACGTTGAACGGCGCGCTGCTTCCGTTCTTGTTCGTCACCGTGATCTGCTGCGTACCGGTCGGAATGTTCGATGGCAACTGCACATTCACCTGCCCAGGATTGGCGACGATGTAATTGACGAACGCTTTTTGACCTGCGATGCTCACCTCCACGCCATCCAGTGACGTCGGTGCTTGATTACCCGTGAAATCGGCCTTGGTCCAGCCCCGCGTATCGAGCGCCAGATTCGATCCGTAGATCTCGACAAACGATTCCGGCGCCACGGCCGGGAAGCCACCATAAGATGACGCGCTCACCACGCTTCCGATGGACGGAGCCATCGGTGCCGGCGCTCCCGCTTCAAAGGTCCAGGTGTCGTCCAAAGGAGTGTCAGGCCCTCCGCCGCTGAATAAGACCGCGTTCTCGTGCGCAGCATCATAGGCCATGGCGTGCTGCGATCGTCGAAGCGGGCTAATTTGCGGGGATTGCTGGACCCAGTTGGAACCATCCCACAGCCAGGTATCACCAAAAAAGTTGGCCTGCTGCGCGTCATATCCACCGAACAAGACAACTTGCCCCAGGGCGGCATCGTAAGTCATAGCGTGATTCGATCGAGCGGGCGGGGTGCTCAGCGGCGATTTCTGGGTCCAATTCTCGCCGTCCCACACCCAGGTGTCACTCAAAGGTAGGATTACGTTCTCTCCTGCGAACAAGACCACCTGACCATGCGCGGAATCGAAGGCCATAGCGTGACCGTCCCGAACGGGCGGACTGGTCTGAGGCGATTTCTCCGTCCAGTTCGAACCATCCCATATCCAGGTGTCGTTTAGTTCTTGACTAAGACCTGAATTGAAGTCCACTCCTCCAAATCCTCCGAACAAAACAATTTGGCCATGGACCACGTCGTATACTAGCGCGGTGGAGTCTCGGACGCGTGGGCTACTTTGCGGCGATTTCTGAGTCCAGTTGGAGCCATCCCAGACCCACGTGTCGTTGAGAGCTGGTCCATAACTCGCTCCTCCAGTCCTAGGGCCAGTTCCCCCGAACAACACCACTTGACCATGGGCGGCATCGTACGCCATGGCAGGATAGAACCGCGGGGACGGACTCGTTTGCGGCGATTTCTGTGCCCAGTTGGAACCGTCCCACACCCAGGTATCGTTGAGAAATTCGGGACCGATACCGCCCCCGAACATCACGACTTGGCCGTGTGTGGAATCGTAGGCCATGGCGTGACCGGTCCGCTCTGGCGGGAAGTTCTGTGGGATCTGCCGCGTCCAGTTTGGCGCGGTTTGCGCCACCATTACCGATGCATTTAGCCACAGCAACCACGCGATGTTGTTCCACCGGGTTATCTTCATGCGATTACTCCTTCACCGCCGTATACAGCGTCTGCGCCCCAGCCACTCCACCCAACTTGAACGTCAGCGGTACCAGATCGTTGTCGGCAATCGCAGGAACCACCACATCGAACTGGTACACGCCCACCAATCCTGGCGACAATCCGTAGTAAGCCAACTTCGCCGCCGTCTCGCCAAATAGAATCTCCATCGACGCCACCAGTTGACTGTTTCCTTGCGCCAACTCACCCGCAGGTATGTTCGGTGTCACCGGCCCGAATCCGTTACCGTACATCACGATGGTTTCTCCAGGCTTGGCAGGCCGCGATGGAAGGCCAGCGATAGCTCCGGCGGGAAGAACGTACGTCACATTATCCGAATGAAAAGCCACTACGTATTGCTTCCCGCCGATCTTAAATGATGCAGGCGCCAGCAACCCCGGTTCGGTGGCGTTCACCGTGACATTAAACGGCGCGCTGGTTCCGTTCTTGTTCGTCACCGTGATCTGCTGGGTCCCGGTGGGAATGTTGGACGGCAACTCCACATTCACCTGGCCAGGATTGGCGACGATGTAATTGACGAAGGCTTTTTGACCTGCGATGCTCACCTCCACGCCATCCAGCGACGTGGGTGCTTCATTGCCGGTGAAATCGGCTTTGGTCCAGCCACGCGTATCGAGCGCGAGATTCGATCCGTAGATCTCGACAAAGGATTCCGGCGAGACACTCGTGAAGCCTCCATAAGATGATGCGCTCACCACGCTTCCGATGGACGGTGTTAGGGCCGACGTTGCACCTTCCCATGCCCAAGTGTCGCCGATAAGGGAGCCATTCGCGCCGGTTCCGCCATACAAAACGGTTTGATCGTGGGCGGAATCATAGGCCATGGCGTGCCCGTATCGTGCTACCGGGCTAGTTTGTGGAGACTGCTGGGTCCAATTGGAACCGTCCCATAGCCAGGTGTCATCCAGATTATTGAGGTTTACATCCATCCCTCCGAACAAAACCACTTGACCGTGGGCCGAATCGAAAGCCAGGGCATGGTAATCCCGCGCCGGCGGACTCGTTGACGGCGCTTTCCCGGTCCAATTGGCTCCGTCCCACACCCACGTATCTTGAAGGATGCCATTTGTGTTAATTCCCCCGAACAAGACCACTTGACCATGCGTGGAATCGTATGCCATGGCGTGCTCGAAGCGAGCTGACGGGCTCGCTGGCGCGGACTGCTGGGTCCAGTTGGAGCCGTCCCATAGCCAAGTGTCACCCAGATCGTTGAGCTTTTGGCCAATCCCGCCGAATAAAACAATTTGACCGTGGGCTGCATCGTAGGCCATCGCGGCGTTCAGCCGCGCTGGCGGGCTGGTTGCTGGTGATTTCTCGGTCCAATTGGAGCCGTCCCATATCCAGGTATCACCGACGTTACTAGATCCCCCGAACAAAACCACTTCACCGTGGGCGGAATCGTAGGCCATGACGTGCCGGTACCGCGCGGGCGGACTGGTTTGGGGAGATTTTTGAGTCCAGTTGGCGCCGTCCCACACCCAGGTATCGTTGAGAACATCGGCGTTACCACCGTTGCTTCCCCCGAACAGCACCACTTGGCCGTGCGCCGAATCATAGGCCATTGAATGGCCGGACCGCTCTGGCGGGAAATTTTGCGGAATCTGCCGCGTCCAATTTGTCGCGGTCTGCGCGGCTAGGATGGTCGCATACAGCGATAGGAGCGGCGCGATGATTCTTGTGGACACTTCTAACTTACTTCGCGCAAACGGGAAGAAAAATGCATCATGCTATTTTAACGGAACCCACACTTCCATCGCCGATGGCTCACGATTCGCCCAGGCGTAATAGGGGATGAATGTCAGCGAAACTGGGTTCATTTTGCGCCGGCTGGCCTGGTCGAGAGTTTCGTACAGCGGCTCGCGATCGAGTGGCTGATCATACGCGGCGCCTTGGTGCTTGAGCACTACCACGCCTCCGAACAAATCTTTCCTGAATTGATTCGCGAAACCCGTAGTGGGATTGATGAGCGAAAGGTCCGGAATTCTTGCCGTTTGATCGGGCTGCTCCAGGCAATAGATCAGCGGTCCGCGCTGGAGGGCGGCTTTGCCCGCATCCTCGCTAATACGCGGGTTGGCCGCGATCAGATGCGGAGTCATGTCCAGGCGCAGCGTGAATTGGTCGCCCGGTTTCCACGTCCGGCGCAGCGCCAGATATTGGCCGGGCTGGCCGGGAATCTTCCCTCCATTAAGCTCGACGTTTGAATTGTGGGACCAAGCAGGGATCCGCAGAAACATTGTGAACTCGCGCGCGCTTTCCGGGGTTACGGTAAACTCGACATCGCCGGACCACGGGTAGTTGGTTTTTTGGGTCACTTTCAACCCTTGCCAGTTCAGCTCCGAATCATGATAGAAGTTCACATACAGTCCGTCCTTACTGGTCGAGTAGAAGTAGCCGGGCAGCGACGCGAGAATGCGCTCCAGGTTCGGCGGACAGCAGGTGGTGTCGTACCACTCGTTGCGGATTTTCTCGCCATCAGATGCCAGCGGATTCCGGTAGCAATACAGCGTTCCATCCAGCGACATTCCGGAGTTGATGCCGTTGTAGAGCGCGCGCTCCATGACGTCGGCGAAGCGCGATTCGCCGCTCGCTGCCAACATTCGGAAATTCCACATCATATTACCGATGGCCGCGCAGCTTTCGGTGTACGCCTGCGAGTTCGGCAGCTCGTATGGATCGCCAAAAGCCTCGCCGTCGGAGCGTGAACCGACTCCACCGGTGATGTACATCTTGCGATTGGTCAAATCTGCCCACAGCGTGTCGAGCGTTTTGTGATAGAGCGGATCGCTGGTCTCGAGATAATAATCTGTTGCGCCGCTGGATGCATACATCGCCCGCACCGCGTGGCCTTCGAAGATGGTCCGTGAGGTGAACGGAATGCCGCTGAACATGTAGCTCACCTGGGAGGGCTTCAGATGCAGGCGCTCGGTTTCGACGCCGCTCAGAAGATAGCCTGCGAGATTCAGATAGGCGCGATTGCCGTTGGTCCGGTAAAGCTCCACCAGCGCCATCTCCAGTTCCGGATGTCCAGTGAGCAGCGGGCGCTTTTCCGGGCCGAAATTCGCTGTCAGGTAATCGACGAATCGGATGCCGATGTCGAGCAGCTTGCGATCGCCGGTGGCGCGATAATACGCGATACCCGCCTGCAGCAGATGGCCCAGACAATACAATTCATGCGAGCGGTACATTTCGGTGAATCGCAGCGGGACTTTGTCGCCCACGTAGTTGGTGTTCAGATAGCCGCTGGGTTCCTGCGCAGCCCGTATGTCATCAATGATGGCGTCGAGCGTCGCTCGTAACTTGGGGTTGTCGCCCGATTGCAGAACGAACGCGACGGCTTCCATCCATTTATAGAGGTCGGAGTCGGTGTAGAGCGGTCCTTTGCGCGGGGCGTCCTTGCGGCCGGAGAGACGCCGGAAGTTATCGACGATTCCGTGGGCTTCCAGCAGCTCGAACATGGTGGGAATGCTGCGCTCGACGTTCACGCGCCGGCGCTCCTGCCAGAATCCTGCGCCGAGCTTCACGGCGCGAATCGGGACCGGATGCATCACCGCGCGCGGCGAGTGATCCAGATAGATTACCCCTTGATCCCGCCATTCGTCGCCGGCGGAGAGGTGGAGCGCGAACAGTAGGCAGGCTGCCAATTTGATCATTGAAAATATCCTAGAGTTTTGAGATGTCGATAGACCAGGGACATCGGGAGTCCGACCACGTTGAAGTATCCACCATCGACGCGATCGATGAAACGCGACGCGAGTCCCTGGATGGCGTAAGCGCCGGCTTTGTCCAT
>PMOK01000031.1 GCA_003162425.1 Bryobacterales bacterium
CGCATGAGTGCGTGCGCTACTTGAAAGCCTGCAGGAAGATTTTGCGGAATCGTGGGGCGTCCGCATCCATGGCGACATTCGCATTCGGGTTGCCGGGGGTTTGAACGGTCCTTCCTTCTGCCGGTGAATCCTGCAGAATGTCGATGTGAAGGCGGCTGGATTTGACGACTTCGGGGTGGAGCAGTGCGACAGCCGCCAGTGGGTCCCAGGCATAGAAGTAATGTCCTACGATCGATTCGCGATCAGTCTCTAGAACCTGCGCTGCCACCCGTCCGAGCGGCGAAACCGCATGGGCCTGAAAGTCGCGCAGGAACGCGAGATCGATGGGCACCTTGTTAGTGGCGTCGAGGGGAACCAGAAGGATGGGAATGCGCGAGTGGAAGACGATGCGCGCGGCGTAGGGATCGACGAAAATGTTCCATTCGGCGGTCTTGTTATTGGTTTGGAACAAGCCGCCATCGCCGAGGTTGCCAGGAACTTGAATCGCGCCTCCCATGATCACGATTTCCTGGATGCTGCGAGCCACTGAAGGCTCGCGTTCGAGCGCCTCAGCCAGGTTGGTCAGCGGACCGAGCGCGAGGATGCGCACACGATGTTTCTGATCCTTGAGATATTCGATCAAATAATCAGCGGCGGTTTTCCGGGCGGGCGGCCGCGAGCTCGGGGGAAGCGCGACACCGGGAAGGTCGTCGGAAGTCTTGCGCCACTCGCCTGGAAATTCGGCGCTGCCTTTCAGAGGCGTCGGTCTGCCGGCGAAAACCGGGAGATTCGTGCGGCCGCTCAGTTCCACCAACCGGGTCAGATTGCGCGCTCCGGCATCCACGTGCGCCAGGCCGTTCGCGATGGTGATGGCATCAATGTGGACGCTCGGGTGCGAGAGAAGGAAGGCGATGGCTAGGAAATCGTCCGAGCCGGCGTCGGTATCGATGATGATGCCGGGCGGTTGAGCTTGGCTGAGAGGGACGAATAGAACCAGGGCAAGAAGCAGGAGACGGTGCATGGTGGAACTTGAAGAATAGCAAGCCGGAGGCTTGCCCTACGGGGACGGGGACGCGTTAGGGGGTCTTCGAGGTTAGGGCTTTGGGGTAGACCATCACGCCGTTTTCGGAAGCGCGGAAAATCTTGTACAGGATCTGATTAGTGGGCAATTGGCTTTCGAGGTAATCCACGCCTTCGGCGCTGATGATGAAGCTGCTGCGGTCGTCCTGCAGAACCAGGCGCTTGGCGCGGAGGTACCAAAGTGCGAACAGCAGGCGTTCGCGCGGGAACGCCATTATGTTTTCCATGTCGAGCAGGGAGAGCGCGGCGTAGTCTGGATTGGCGCGCCGCTTGCTGTAGAGCAGGCAGAGGACTCCGATGCGGATCTTGGCCTCGGAATCGATACCTTCCGTGAATTCCTTCCCGAGAAAAATGGGCAGCGGCTGGGCCGCGTGAATTTCGAATTGCCGGTCGTATTCTTTCCGCTTGGCCGGATCGCGCAGAACTTGATACGCCTCGCTCAGGATACGGAACCGTTCGGTGTCGCCGGTGTTTTGATTGTCGGGATGATAGCGCGCCGCGAGCAGCCGATAGACGCGCTCGATGGTTTCAAGCTCAGCCCGTGGGTTGATTTGGAACAGGTCGTAGTAATTGACGGTGGGCTGAGGAGTCATGCTGATCGCTTATCGGCAGATCGAGTGCGCGATGAGATAAGGGTTGTACCCTAGAGCACCGACTCCCTTACGGTCGCGGTTCGGTAACACTTTCCGAACCGCGATCGTGAGGGAGTCGGTGCCTTACGTTTTGAAGCGAAACCGAAACAGCGTCCAAACGGCGATCAACCCATCGCGCGGCTTGATTTTCTTTCCCTCCGCGAGCGAGCGCGGGCGATACGAGATTGGCACTTCCGCGATGCGGAGGCCGCCTCGGATCAGCTTGGCTGTGATCTCGTGGTCCGTTTCGAATCCGCGCGTCTCGATTGTCATCGCCTTCAGCACTTTGGCCGGATACAATTTGTACGCCGTTAGCGTGTCCGAAATCCAGCGGCCATAAAGGAGAAAAGTCAGGAACGAGAGCACCACGCCTGCAAACCAGGGGCCGAATCCTTGCGCCGGATTCTTGCCCGGCGTGAGCGACCAGCCGGATGCGCGAATCTGGCCCAACACACGGCTGCCGTAGACGGCATCGGCGCGGGTCTCGAGCGCCGCAAGCAGTGGCAGATAATCGGCTGGATCATATTCCATATCTGCGTCCTGAATCAGAATGTAATCGCCCGCCGCTTCACGGATGCCGCGCTGGACCGCTCGCCCCTTGCCTTGATTCGGAATCTGGGTGAAGCAACGAACGCCATCCTTTTCAAAGCTGCGCGCAATGGCTTCGGTGGCGTCCGTTGAGCCGTCGTTCACTACCAGGACTTCTTTTTCAAAACCGAGCGCGCGCGTGTCCACTTGAGCGATGGCCCGCAGCAGGTCTCCAATGAAAGCCGCTTCGTTGTAGGCGGGAACTACAATCGAAACCAGCTTCATCCGCGGGCACCGAAGCGGAAACGAATCAGCGCGAACAGGGCCTTCAACCCGTCCATTGGAGTGGATTTCTTGCCTTCCATCTTGGTGCGGGCCTTGTACTCCACTGGGATCTCCAGAATGTAGTGGCCGCGCCGGCACAGCTTGGCGACGATTTCCGTATCCAGGTTCATGCCGTCCGACTGAAGATCGAGCGAGCGCAGGAGCCGCGCATCGAATCCCTTGACGCTGGTCAAGGTATCGGTGACGTACCGGTTATAAAGGAACAGGGTTGCAGTGCTCAATAACATGCCGCCGTATTTGCTCACTAGATATAACCCGCGCGCCTTGCCGTAGATGCTCTTCAGGCGCCCAGAAAGATCGGTACATTTGACCGCCCGGGTTCCAAAAACAGCGCTGAAATTGCTGCGTGCGATGGACAGCACCACCGGGTATATGTCCTTTTCCTGATACTCCAGGTCGGCTGGAAAGAATACAATAATGTCGCCGCGTGCTTTCTCAATGCCGGTTTTGAGCGCTGCGCCTCGTCCCTTCGGCTGGTCCAGACGGTAAGCCTTCACATTCCGGACAGATTGGGCGATTTCAAAAGTGCGATCCGTGGATCCGCCATCGACGAAAATAATTTCCTTGCCCAACTCGAACATCTGGAAATCCAAAGCCATCAGGCGCTTCAGCGTTTCCTCGACCGTTCGTTCTTCGTTGAGAGCGGGCACTATGATCGAGATCAAGTGGCGGAACGGCTGCAAGACGATATCGATGCGCGATTGGACAATCTGCTGCAGCTCATCGAGAACAAATCCGCCGGCGTGGCGGCCTTCCTGGTCCTCCCAATCGCGGAGCATTACCGATTCCAGCGGAAAGCTGAAGGTGGCTTTATCGAACGGGATGTAGCTGGCTACGCCGTGGTGCTGGCTGACTTGGTGTTCACGGTCCTGGTGCTGGAAAAAGGAATGAGTGACCGCGTCCTTCCAATCAAGTGCCACCTCTCCTTTCCGGCTCAATGCGCTTAGGAATTTCCGCGCCAAGTCGCCGGCATCCTCTTCCTGCATGTCAAAATCGCGGCGGATGTTCGAGATCAGGATCTTGTCCGCGGTCTGATTGCAGATGACGGCCTCCGCCACGCCGCGTGTGATGTAGGAAGGAAACAGCGACGAATGCTGCGTGCCGGGACCGTACACAATGACGTCAGCCGATTCGAGCGCTTGGCGCGCTTCCGGATTGATGGATGGAACGCGGCCGCCGCGCGCGATGAGATCCCCCAATTCGCTCGATGGCGTGGCAGATCGATAAACCTGCTCCTCGATGAGAAAGATGTCGTCGATCTTGGATGGATTCTGCGCCGAAACGATTTCAGCTTCGCTCCAGAGAATGCCGCCGTCCTGCTTGCGCGCGATCA
>PMOK01000104.1 GCA_003162425.1 Bryobacterales bacterium
CGTCGGCATGAGTGCCGACGCTGCACGCAGGAGTGCGTGCGCCACGATAAACTAAGCGGAATTAGGCAAGATGCTAGCCCCATTCCCCAGCCTTCACCAGCTTGCGCACCTTGCGGCGGATCAAATCCCGCTTCAGCGCGCTCACGTGCGTGATGTATAAACGGCCGCTGAGATGATCGATCTCATGCGCAAACGCCCTGGCCAGTAAATCTTCGCCGGTCATTTCAAAAGGCTCGCCTTTGACGTTCTGGGCGCGTACAGTTACGGATTTGGCGCGCCGCACTTGCTCACGAAAACCGGGAATGCTCAGGCAACCCTCTTCCGCCGTCTGTGTGCCTTCGCGGCGAATGATCTCCGGATTGATGAGAACCAACTTCTGCTGCGGATCTTCGGCCACCGACAGATCAATCACGGCGATGCGCTTTGAAATACCGATTTGAGGAGCAGCTAATCCCACACCCTTGGCCGCGTACATGGATTCGAACATGTCGTCGACCAGTTTGTGCAACTCGGGAGTATCGAATTCCGTAATCTTTGCGGCTTGCGTTTCCAATACCGGTTCACCGTACAACACTATCGCGTGCGTCATCAGAAATTCCGTACCTGCTCCATATAACTGGTGTAATTCCGCCGGGTTTCCTCCAGCGAGTCGCCTCCAAATTTTTCCAAAAACGCGTGCGCCAGGACGACGGCCACCATGGCTTCGCCGACGACGCCTGCCGCCGGAACCACGCAAATATCGCTGCGTTCGTAAGCGGCCAGCGCGGGTTCACGGGTCGCAAAATCCACCGATTCTAGGGGACGCCGCAGCGTCGAAATCGGTTTGAGAAATCCGCGGACCACCACATCCTGGCCGTTGGTCATCCCGCCTTCCAGGCCGCCAGCGCGGTTGGCGCCTCGAGTGAACTGCCGCTGTTCTCGATTGTACTTGATCGTGTCCTGCACCTCAGATCCGAAGGAGGCTGCGCCTTGGACGGCATGCCCGATCTCGACGCCCTTCACCGCTTGTATGGAAACCACGGCCTGCGCCAGCCGGCCATCCAGGCGTGAATCCCAGGTGATGTGCGAACCGAGGCCGGGTGGCACGTTATGCGCTACCACTTCAAAGACACCGCCCGCGGTGTCGCCGGTTTTGTAAGCCTGATCGACGAACATCTTCATGCGATGCTCGATGGCCGCGTCGACGCAGCCGAGCGTCACTTCCTGCTTCTGGCTGAGCTCCACCAGTTCCTGCCAGAAGACTTCGCGATCTAATCGTTCATTGCCGATGCCGACGACGTGGCTCAACACACCAATATCGAATTGCGCGAGGAAGGTCTTGGCCAATGCGCCGACCGCGACTCGGGCCGTGGTTTCTCGCGCGCTGGCGCGTTCCAGAATATAGCGGGCGTCGTGAAAGTTGTACTTAATTGATCCCGGCAGGTCGGCATGACCGGGGCGCGGGCGGGTCACCGGCTTGCGTTTGTCCTCGGCGCCATCGATGTCTTCCACAGGAAGCGCTTCGGTCCAGTTTTTCCAGTCGTTATTACGGAGGATGATGGCGATGGGCGATCCGATGGTCTGCGAGTGGCGGACGCCCGCGACGATCTCCACCTGATCCTTTTCGATTTTCATGCGCCCGCCGCGTCCATAGCCTTGCTGGCGGCGCCATAGCTCGCGGTTGATGGTGTCGAGCGAGATGGGAATGCCGGCCGGGAGCCCGGTCAGCGTTGCGACCAGGCACTCTCCGTGAGATTCACCGGCTGTTTCGAAGCGAAGCATGGGAGTGGCGTTGGGGAAAACTTCATGGTAGCGGAAAGAAGGCGGTTGCTGGTGACTGGTTTCTGGTTTCTGGTTTCTGGTTGCTGGTTGCTGGTTGCTGGTTATTGGTGTATGGGTGGTAGGAGGCCGTAGACGTCTACTTCACGCTTCGTGCCTATGTAGACTTTGCCGTTCGCTACTGTTGGGATGTTGAAGCGCAGGCACAGGCCGGCGCGGTCGCGGGCGCTGTTTTGCTCGCTGTTGTAGAGTTCGTGGGCGACGTTTGCCGCGTCATAGGCGTAGAGTTCTGCGTTGGTGTCGGGCGAGCGCCAGCCCTTCGATCGCAGCACCCAGACGATGCCATTGCGTGACCCGTTCGCCGAGACAGTGGGCGTTGCGCCCGGATCGATGAACGTGGTGTTGCCCCGCGCCACTGGCAGGGAGGACAGTTGGCCATGTTCAACCGCAAAATCCTTGAGCACATCGTCGGCGGCAAAAATATAGACGTGCTGGTTCCAATAGGCGGGAGCGCTGTAAATTCCGCTGCCGATCCGCAGCACTTGGACGGCATGGCTATCATCGCCTGCGTGGTATTTCCCCATGCGGTCGCGATTGATCACGTACAGGCTGGCTCCTTTGCCACCTACCATCAGAAGATGCGGGTGGGGACCGGGCTGATCGGGTAGAAGCAGCGGACCGCCGGAGCCGATGTCGAGGTCATCCGAGTTCAGTTCCTTCTGGTTGAAAGGGGTGAAAAAATCGCGCACCATCAGGCTGCCTTTTTCGATCGACAATTTAAGGACACTGTCGCCGTAGTCGCGGCCACCGGAGTCGACGTCGAATTTTCCGTTGCCGGTGGCCAGGAACACATTGCCGTCCTTGTCAGCGGCCGGACCGGTATCGCCCTGCCAGATTCCGCTCTCTTCGGCATCCGGCGACGTGTTCAACACGGCGGTCTGCGCCAGTGTATGCGCGTCATATGCAATCACCCAACCGTGGTAGGGCGCGACATCGCAGGATGAAGCCCACGTCAGATACACCTGGCCGTTTGCAAGCAACAAGGATGCGCGGGGAAGCTCGCGCAGTGGATCGAAATCGATTTGCCCACCCGAACCACCGGCGCCGCGGCCTTTCACAGAGGCCTTGATCTCCACTGGTCCACCGAGTTTCTCAGCGCCCGTGGTGACAGCCAGCGCATGCAATCGTTGGACGTAGCGCGAGCCTTGGAGCACGCCTTGGCTTTCTTTGGTGCGAGCCAGGACAAACAGCGTTCCGGTTGCGCGATCGATGACCGGGGTAGGCGTGATCCCGATCTCCGGCCGGATGAACGGGCATTGCGCAGCCGACGCGGGAACCGGCCTGACGCTGTCTCCCGTGAGGAAGCTCGCCTGCCAGAGCGGCGTGGAAGGTTGCCCATCGGCGTCAAACGCAAAGACGCTGTCGTGTTCGGTGGCGATGAAGACGACGTTGTGTTTGCCCTTGCCCGGAGTCTCGACTCCCGGCAGGTAGAGCGGCTGGGCATAGATGTCGCCATCCGCCTGCAGAGTGAACAGCTTTCCAGATCGGGCGGCGTTGACGTTCTGTGGAGTAAGCGTTGTTTCGTTCAGGTTCGCACCGGTGCGGGCGTTGTCGTATTGCGACGTCGTCACCTGCGCCTGAATCGGCAGAATCAGTATCGCCGCGATGGGGAGTCGAGACAGAATGGTCATTTTCGATATTAGACGGAGGGTCGGCTCTTTTGTTCCGGCCGGGACGCGCGGGCTACCGTTCCCGCGGCTTGTAGTCGGGCCAGCGGTATTCGGCGCCACCGTGGCTGTCATCTCGCGAGAGAGCACGCGGCTGGAGTGGCCTTCCCTGGGTTTCTGAATCTCGATAGTAAACTGAGCCAGGTCGGACGCAGTGATCTACAATCCGGCAGGGGCCATCTCGGGATGAATATGCCGCTTGCCGTGCTCCGGTTCGCCGTTGGGCCGATAACCACCCGCGGCATTCTTGGCCCAGTCCGGAGGCAGCGACTGCTGGTGGGTGCTAAGTTGCATTCCGATCTTTGCCAGGATGGTGCTCTTGAGCAACTGCGGAAACGGCTCGGCGGTGACGTCGGTTAACAGCAGCTGCATGATGGTTAGCCATTCTTTCCGCGTCATCCGGAGAATCTTGGTCGAATGGCCGCCGCGTTGCGGCCTTTTCATCCGCGCCTGCGAGGCCTGCCTACGGATGCGGCGCTCCTCTGGGACGAGGCGACGCTTCGAAGCAGTGCGATCTTGAGGCTGACCACACGGGTATGGCGGATTTAGATCTGGCGGCAAGAACCTCATCAGGGCGAAGCGTGCCGCTGGCCGGGAGAAGGATCTGCGGACTCTACCCGAACTGGAAAGTCTGCTAGAAGCGGAAGGGCCCTAACAGCCTACTTACATGTAAATTCCGCCGTTCACATCTAACACGTGTCCCGTGATATAGCCCGCTTCCTCGCTCGCCAGGAACCGCACCGCGGCCGCCACGTCCTCAGGACGGCCAATGCGTTTGAGAGGGATGTTGGCTAGCATCTTGTCTTTCAGCTCCTCGGTGAGGCCTTGTGTCATGTCGGTTTCGACGAACCCCGGCGCAACGGCATTCACGGTGATATTGCGGCTGCCCATTTCCTGCGCGATCGACTTCGTAAGACCGATGAGCCCTGCTTTGGATGCAACGTAGTTCGCTTGTCCCGGATTGCCCATCTCGCCCACTACGGACGAAATGTTGATGATCCGGCCCCAACGCTCGCGCATCATGCCGTGCAGCACCTGTTGGATCGCCAAGAACGCCCCGGTCAGGTTAGTTGCGATCACTGTGTCCCAGTCCTCTTTCTTCATTCGAAGCGCAAGACCGTCCTTGGTGATGCCGGCATTGTTGACAAGAATCGCGATGGGTCCGAAATCCTTGGCAGTCTTCGCGATCGCTTCCTTGATGGATTCCGGATTGGCGAGGTCGAGCGAAACCGGGAAGGCCTCATGCCCTTGCGACCGGATCTCTTGGGCCACCGTTTCAAGCTGTTCGATGTTCCGGGCGGCCACTGCCACCCGCGCGCCAGCCTGAGCCAGCGCCAGAGCGCATGCGCGTCCGATGCCGCGGCTTGCGCCGGTGATGAATGCAGTTCGATTTGTCATGCGGCCTGACTTTCCATCATAGTAAAACCTGGGATCTCTTCCCTGAAAGAATCTGGCAAGTCGGAGACTTGCCCTACTTTATGGCATATAGCGACCTGCGCGAGTTCATCGCCGCACTCGAAAAGAACCACGAGCTGCGGCGAATTTCGTTCGAAGTGGACCCTTATCTCGAGATCACCGAGTTTGCCGACCGGGCGGTGAAGAACGGAGGTCCGGCGCTTTTGTTCGAGAAGCCGAAGGGGAGCCACATTCCGGTGCTCATCAACAGCTTCGCGAGCGCGCGCAAGATGGAGATCGCGCTGGAAGTGGATTCGGTGGAAGAAGTGGCGCGCAGGATCTCTGAGTACCTGGAAATGCGAATGCCCGAGGGCCTGCTGGGAAAACTCAAGATGCTGCCCAAACTCGCCGAGATGGGAGCGTTCTTTCCGAAAGCTGTATCCGACGGGGCTTGCAAGGAAGTGATCCGCCACGAAAAGTTTTCGCTGAATGAATATCCCATCCTGCACTGCTGGCCGCAGGATGGTGGGCGCTTCATCACGCTTCCTATGGTTTTCTCGAAAAATCCGGATACCGGCAAGCGCAACTGCGGATGCTATCGTCTGCAGGTGTATGACGAGCGCACCACTGGTATGCACTGGCAAACTCACAAACAGGGCGCCGAGCATTACCGCCGCATGCTGAAGGAAGGCAAACATAAACGCATGGATGTTGCGGTAGCGATTGGTTCAGACCCAGCCACTATGTACTCGGCGATCCTGCCGCTGCCGCCCGATCTGGACGAAATGATGATCGCAGGATTCCTACGCGGCAAGCCGGTCGAAATGGTGAAGTGCGAGACTTCCGACTTGGAGGTTCCGGCCAATTCGGAAATCGTGTTGGAAGGCTATGTCGAGTTGGGCGAGCTGCGCACCGAGGGCCCCTTTGGCGATCACACTGGGTTCTATTCGCTCGAAGACGAGTACCCTGTATTTCACGTCACCTGCATCACCCAGCGGAAGCATCCCATTTATGCCACCACAATCGTTGGCCCGCCGCCCATGGAGGATTTTTATATGGGCAGGGCCATCGAGCGCATCTTCTTGCCGCTGATGCGCCTGCAACTGCCGGAGATCCGCGACATCTCGATGCCGGCTGAAGGCATCTTCCACAATTTGATTCTGGTTTCCATTCGCAAGTCCTACCCGCTGCACGCGCGCAAGGTGATGCATGCCATCTGGGGTTTGGGACAGGCCATGTTCAGCAAGTGCATCGTGGTGGTGGACGAGGATGTGGATGTCCAGAATGTTCGGGAGGTGGCCTGGAAAGCGCTGAACAACATCGATCCCGAGCGCGACATTCAATTCGTCCTCGGCCCGGTGGATTCGCTCGATCATTCCAGCCGCCTGCCGAATTACGGCTCCAAGATGGGGATCGACGCGACCAAGAAATGGAAGGAAGAAGGTTTCGTTCGCCCGTGGCCGGACGTTATACGGATGCCGGAAGACGTGAAACAGCGCGTGGATACGCTTTGGAAAAAGGCAGGGCTTTAAAGGACGCTCCCAGAAGCCAAATGCTAAACTAGGAGCACACGGCGGCTGTAGCTCAGTTGGTAGTAGCGCCAGATTGTGGTTCTGGATGTCGTGGGTTCAAATCCCACCAGCCGCCCCACCCGAGAGCCTAGAGGATGGCTTCCGACAGCGAGATCCCCGGAGATATTACTAGCCTTCTGCAACGCTGGAGCGGGGGCGATACCGCCGCGCTCGACGATCTGGTAGAAGTCGCTTATAAAGAACTGCGCGGAATCGCGGGGGCCTATCTCCGGCAGGGAACCCTCCAAAACACGCTGCAGGCTACTGAATTGGTCAACGAGCTGTATATGCGCCTCGCGAAGCAGCGCAGCGCCCAACTCTCCGACCGCTGCCACTTCTATTCGTTCTCGGCCATGCTCATGCGCCGGATCCTCAACGACTTTAGCCGTCGCGCCCATGCGCAAAAACGTCCCGGCTGGGCGGGAGGGCGAATTCCCCTGCACCCGGATCTGGCCTGGATCGACGCGGCTGGTGAAGAGATGCTTTCGCTCGACCAGGCGCTCGCCGAGTTGGAGTTCCTGGACGAACGCAAGGTTCGTATCATCGAGCTGCGCTATTTCCTGGGCTGCACCAACGAAGAGACTGCCGAGCTGCTAGGCGTCACACGATCCACCGTGGACCGCGACCTGCAATTCGCCAAAACCTGGCTCTACCGGCGCTTGCATCCAGGGTCGTAACCAAGCTCCAAACCCGCGTCCCCTCACTCTCAAAAATATCTTGGTGCATTTTTTTGCGCGTTGGCGCGTTGTACCTGTGAGAGTGCGCGTGATTTTCGACTGCGAATCTCGGAGATCGCGGGCGCTGAGTGGAAAAAGTACTAGTAGTAACGGAACAAAACTTAGTTTGAAAAGGAACGAAGCATGAAAAACAATTTGTCTCACCTAACATTATCGAGCACGAGAAGCGCGCCAATGCGGAAGCTACTTTGCACTGTGATCGCCCTCGTTGCCACGAGCTGTATCGCACAAGCCGATACCGTCTACACCAGCCAAGCTGCCTGGAATGCGGCCGTCTCAGGCAGCACAACCATCAACTTCGAGGGCATCGCCATTCCAAGTAGCTACGTGAATGAGCCCCCCAGCTTCCTGCAAGGCGGGGATACTTTCGGCATCGGGCCATCCGCTCCCGGCGGATCGTCGCTGTTCGTAATCGGAGACAATTTTTACGGATTCGGTTATGCGGTGGTTTCTTCCCAAGCCGCTTCAGGCACCCTCGATCTCAAAGTGACTCTGCCAAGCCCAGTAACGGCCCTGGCTTTCGACTATATCGTGGGTACCGGCAACGTAACAATCACTGCGTCCGATGGCCTCAACCAAACGGAGTCGGCCCCGGGTGTCACGAACTTCTTGTTCTTTGGTGTAACCGATCCGGGAGGCATCAGTTCAGTGGATATCACTCAGGCTTTCAGCGCAGCTTCTGAATCGGTCAACATGAAAGACTTCTCATACGCTACGGCCAACCCCGCGACCGTTCCGGAACCTTCCTCGCTCCTGTTTTCGAGCGTCGTCGTGGTGGGCATGATCGGGCTGGTGCGTCGGAGGCGCCAACCGAAATCCCTAAACTAGAGCGCCGCGCCGCTTACAAGTGATTCCGAGCCTGGTTCAGAACCACTTGCACGCGGCCAGCGGTCTTGGCATACGCAGGGCCGAGCCGGCGATAGATCTCGACGGCTTTTTCGAGGGCGGGGATGGCTTCCCCGTATCGCTTCAAACCGGCCAGCGCTCCGCCCAAATCTTCCAGGCACGCGGCAGCCAGGGGATGTATCTCAGGGAGCTGGCCGTGGTGGAAGGCGTCGAAAGCTTCACGGGCGTCGTGTTCCGCCGGTTCGAAGAGGCCGGCGTTCTTGAATACGTGTGCGGCGCCTTCCAAGTAGCGGGCCAGCGTGGATCCAACAGCATAGTTCTTGCGTATCTCGGGCATGACGGCGCGGATCTGCTTCACGGCCTCCGCCGCTTCACCGGATTCAGCCCGGTATCGCGCCCATTCCATGGCCGCCTCCGCGGTATCGGCCAGATTGTCCCGGTTGAAAGCGGCCGCTAGTACATAGTTGCGACGCGCAAACTCGGTCGCGGCCGGGAAGTTCTGTTTGAGAAAGCTGGAGCGGGCGAGGCCTATCCAGGCGTCGGACGTATTGCTGTCGGCCGCGATGGCTTGGTGAAACAGCGCTTCCGCTCGGTCAAAGTGCCCTTCCTCCAGCATGATCTCACCCTGATGCGTCCAAGCCGCAGGCAGTTGGTCCCGTGGAATGCTTGGTTCGCGGGCGGCCAGTGCTACGGCCTTATCCAGAAGCGCGGCGGCCTCGGGAAGGCGGTAAAGTCCCGCGGACAAAACCCCAGCCAGGTAGACTGTCACTCGAAACACCAGTGCCGGCGGGGCATCCTTGCCGGCCCGCTGCAGTTCTTCGAGGGACCGTTGATAATAGTTGGCCGCCGCTTTACCTTCCGCACGTTGGGCATTGATGCCGAGCACCAATAATGTGTCGGCGGAGTCCACATGGCGACCCAGCGATTGGAACAGCGTGAGCGCCCTTTCCAACTGAAGCTTGGCGCGATCCGGTTTCTCCAGGGTCACATAGCTCGCGCCCAGGCTAGCGCGCAACGTCGCTTCCGCTAGCGGATCGTTCTTCCAACTGGCTTCGATGCTGGGCTCAGCCGCATTCAGCATCTGGATGACGGTGACATCCGCCCCGCCGGTTTTGTAGCCGGAAGTGAGCATGCCGCGCAGGAATCTGGTCACGCGGGCTGATTTCTGCGCTTCTTCCCGTGCTTTCTGCGCCTCCGCCTTTGCGACTCGCGCCTGCCGTACGGCAAGAATCGTAGAGCCCGAAAGGCCCAGAACGAATATGGCGGCCGCGCTGACCGCCAGCCAATGCCGGTCCACGAGTTTACCCGTTCGATACAGGAACGTCTGCGGATGTGCTTCCACCGGCCGGCCCTCAAGAAGGCGGAGGACGTCGTTAGACAGATCTCCCACCGTCGAATAGCGCCGGGCAGGTTCGTTTTCGAGAGCCTTGAGCAGGATCGCGGACAGGTCGCCGGCCAGCAATTGCCGCAGCCGCTCTGGCGCGAGCGAGCGCAGAGTTGGCGCATCGGCGGTGACGGCCGAGGACGGCGCCGTCGGAGTTGCGTGCCCGGCCGCGCGCCGCAGCCCACTCATCACCGAATCGGGATCACCAAACGGCCAGGCGCCCGTGAGCAGTTCGTACAGAATCACGCCCAAAGAGAACACGTCACCGGTTACGCCCGGCCGTTCGCCGCGCAACTGCTCGGGACTGGCGTATCGCGGTGTCAGCATTCGCGCCCGTGTGACGGTTACACCGGGGCCCTCCGCCATTAACGACGCCGTCCCGAAATCCAGCAGCTTGACGACGCCATCGGTGGTTACCAGAACATTCGCAGGCTTTAGGTCGCGATGCAGAATCAGATTCCGGTGTGCATGATCCACGGCCTGGCAGACTTGGAGAAACAAACGGAGGCGCGGCTCGATTCCCAGCTTGCGCGCATCTGAGTAACGATCCAGCGTCTCACCTTCCACATACTCAACCACCAGGTAAGGATGGCCGGAGGGCGATACTCCACCGTCCAGCAGGGCCGGGATGTTGGGGTGTTCAAGCGAGGCCAGAAACTGGGCTTCGGTCTGGAAGCGCCGCAGGAAATCCTCACCGGCCAAATGCGCGGCCATCACTTTCACAGCCACGCGCTTGTCGAACCGCCCATCCACGCGTTCCGCCAGGTAGACGGCGCTCATACCGCCCCGGCCCACCAGACGCACCAGCCGATAGGCTCCAAACTGCTCGCTCGGAATGATAGGTTCGGGGCTGGCTTGAGGTGGTTCGGGTTGTGTGGCCATTGCGTCATGCGCCGCAAGCAGGGACGAAACCTCGATCATCACCTCAGCACTGTCGCCGCATCGCCGGCGGAGCCAGGCTGCCCGATCCGTGCCCTCGGGAAGCAGAAGGGCTTCGTGGAAAATCGGCTGGACCTGATGAATGGAGGGCATAGCAAGAACCTTCCAGTAATGTCGCGTGAAAAGGGCGAAGGTTGCCTCATTTTACAACCGGCGAGCAAGCGGCGCGAGACCGGTTCCTTGTGCTGGCCGGGTCAGGCAGCAGCCACTCCCGTGTGAAAATGTGGTTCCCGCTGTGCAAGAGGAGTAGCCGCGAGGAATAAAGGCCGCTTTTTGGAACAAATGCGGCTTGCTGCCGGAATCCTAACCTGAAATAAAATATACTTAGATTCATGCGCAAGCTAATTCTCCTGCTTTTTCTCCCCGCGTTGCACGGGGCTGATCCGGCACCCTGCAAGAATCCCGAGGAGTGCTGGAATCTCTTGATGAATGGCAATAGGGATTGGGTGGCCGGCCGCTTGCAACACCCCAATCAGAGCAAGGCGCGGCGTGAAGCGGTCGCGGATCACCAGACGCCTTTCGCTGTGGTTCTCTCCTGCTCGGATTCCCGCGTTCCTCCCGAGGTGGTGTTCGATCGCGGAGTGGGCGACCTGTTCGTCATTCGCGTAGCCGGCAACGTGGTCGACCAATTCGCGATCGGCAGCATCCAATACGCGGTGGAAGTGCAGAAGTACACCAGATTAATTGTCGTACTGGGTCATCAACGCTGTGGCGCCGTCGAGGCCGCCGTCAAAAATATTCCGTTGCCCGAGCCGCTCGCGTCGCTGGTGAAATCTCTTCGCAACGCAGTGGAGATTTCCAGGAGCTGGCCGGGGGACCACGTGGAGAACGCCATTGATGCCAACGTACACTTGGTCTCGGATCAGCTCTCGAAGATGTTCATGAAAGATGGCGCTGTGGTGTTAGGCAAACGCTACTCACTCGATACCGGAGCGATTACCGATCCACGATGGATTCCCTAGAATCCGCTCGGGCGGATCCAGAAGCTTTCCACCCAATGCTGGCCCGGAGGAATGCTTTGGAGTCCTGGATAATGGCCGGCGTGCGCCAGATTGAAGGCGTTGGTGATGGCGGATTCCACCAGCCGCCCCAGCCCTCGAGGTCGAACAGTTTCACCTTAGAGTCCAATTCGAGGCCCGGATGTGGTTAAAATTAATCGCGTCCACACCTCGCCGATGAAGTGTGATCTCAAGTGTCAGATCGTCGGTCAGAACGAGATGGTTGTGGCGGGATTTCAAAGCGATGGCTGCATCTGTCAGGCCGAGCCGTTGAAAGCTTCCATCTGACACAACCTCTCTACTAGCGTCACAAAACTCTACCATTCCCACGACCGCTGATTTGAAGTGCTGCCGGAAAGACCGCAGTTCTGGCTCGTGAAGATTAGCTAAATTGCTGACTTCAGTCAGGACGTGGGGAGTAGTGATGACATCGCCAAGATAAGCAATCAACCCCTGCAGAAGTTCGAAGTCCTCTATGGTGTAGACCTGTGTTCGCTTGAAGGTTGGGATGCGATTCTTATTCGTGCTACCAACAAGGTAAAGAACCAGGAGGTTCGCGTTAATTAGCACGCCCTTTGTGCGATGCTTCTTGATCAGACCGACGGCATCGAGCATTAGGCGCTAGCCAATTCCCTTATTTTCATGGCGAGGACTTCCCCGGTCTCTTTGTGGACCGTGAAGGTTTTGAATTCCCGTGGAGCACGGCCTGCTAGGACATCGGCGATGGCGGTTTGCGGGAGTGCCATGCTGAGCGTGATAAGCCACACACTTTGGCCTTTGTGCTCACCAATCTCCACCTCCTCAAGACGGATGTCTGTAGTACGGGCAGGGTCGAGAACGGTTTTAGCAAACTGGATCGCCATTGCAACCGCGACTTTAATTTCAACCATACAACCGAAACAGTAACACAAGCCGACGATGCTAAAATCCGCTCGGGCGAATCCAGAAACTTTCCACCCAACGCTGGCCCGGAGGAATGCTTTGGAGTCCTGGATAATGGCCGGCGTGCGCCAAATTGAAGGCGTTGGTGACGCCCGTCATGGGCTCAAAGCAGATGATGTTTTTGGCTTGCGGCGCGTAAATTACTGCCACCGGGTATTTCGGGCCGAAGCGAACTGATATTCTCGCGCCATTGCCCTCCACCCAAAACTCGTCGCCTTGGGACACACCGCCGAACACGTCGTCGAGCTGGCGTCCAGCGAGAGGCGTGGGGTCATCGAACTTTACAGGCGTGGTCTCGCCCGTTGGAATCAATTTGTCGGATAGCGTGTAATGTTCGCGGACCGGCAGATGGACCTTCCAGCTGTCACGCGGACAGCCCGGGATTTGATACCAGGGGTGAAAGCCGATGGAGAGGGGCATCGCCTCGCGTGAAAGATTCTCGATCGCGGTGCGCACCTCGAGCGCGCCACCGGCCAGCCGATAGGTCATCTCGATGGATTGCGCAAACGGGAATTGCGCCATCCACTCCGGATGCTTCCAGAAGTCCAGACGGCTGGTCACTTCGGCGGCTTGATCATCGGCCTTGAGGACGGTGACTTGCCAGTCGGACGCAAACAATACCAGGCCGTGAATCGCTAAGCCATTTCCGTCGCGCCGCAGAGTAACAACGTCGGGGTTCAGAAGATATTTCTTGCCATTGGCCCAATAGGAATCGGCATCCAGCCGGTTCGCCCAGGGGGCGAGAAACGGAATGCCGGCCTGACTGGGCTGAGCTTTCCACTCGTTCAAGGTCCCAGGGGGTGGCAGGAGGATCGGCTTGCCGTTCACTCGCATGTCATAAGCGATGTTCCCGATGGAAGGCGCGATTGAGACTTCGATGTGATGCTCGGCGTCAGCCAGCCGCACGATCTCCACCGAATCGACAGTCGCTTTCTGAGCGGAGTAATTTGCAGCTTGGGTCATAAACAGGGAGGGGAAAAAGAGTAGCGTTATGGCTCGTCGGATTCCCGCAGATCGAGATCGGTGTACTTCTGGCAACACACACATGTGCCGGGCGTGTAGGTTCGAATATAACAAACGTCGCACCAGTAGGTGATCATCAGCCGCTTGCCGTCTTTGTGCACAAACATGGACCGGGTGTGAATGCGATCGATCTCGAAATGATCGGGAGAGTTGAAGTGGCCGATAACTTCGAAGTCAGTACCCCACAGGCGCTTGTCGTTCAGGACGCCCACAGTGGCCTGATCGCCATCTAGATAGACGAGCTTATTAGGGCTGACTTCGAGCGCCGGTTTTTGATCGGGAGATCGGGCTAGTCTGCCGCGGATAGAGAGTCCTGGCACGTTGGCTGCCCAGGAAAGGGCTCGCGATAAAAGGCCAGCCATCAATAGAAAAAGCCTGCGGCTCACTACTTCGATTGTAACGAACGTAGGACAAGCCTCTGGCTTGTCCTGGCGCAAGCCGGAGGCTTACGCTACAAATAGATTGAGCCTTCGAGGAACCGCACTGCTTTACCGCTGATCACCACGCGCTCGCCACGATCCTCGCACCACAGTTCGCCGCCGCGCGCCGAAACCTGTTGCGCATGCAGCTTTTTCTTGCCCAGCCGTTTCGACCAGTAAGGGATCAGCGTGCAGTGGGCGGAACCAGTAACTGGATCTTCGGGAACGCCTTTTGCCGGCGCGAAAAAGCGCGATACGAAATCCACTTGCTTGCCGGGCGCAGTCACGATCACGGCGAACCGGTCCAGTTGCATGAGCATCTCCATGTTGGGTGCGAGCTTGCGCACTTCATCTTCCGATGAATAGACCGCCAGGTAATCGCGCGCCGCCAGGATTACTTCCGGCTGCACACCCAGCGCGGCTACCAGATCCGGAAACACCTCGCATTCGGCGGGAGGACGCGACGGAAAATCGAGCGAGAGCAGATCGCCGTCGCGCGTAACGATCAAGGCGCCGCTCTTGGTTTCGAATCGCACAGACTTCGCCGCCGGCGCAAGATCATGGAAGATGATGAATGCCGAGGCCAACGTCGCGTGGCCGCACAGATCCACTTCCACTTTGGGCGTGAACCAGCGCAGATCGTAGCCGTCCTGGTTCGGCACAAAGAAGGCCGTCTCGGCCAAATTATTTTCGGCTGCTATGGCCTGCATCTGCTCATCCGGCAGCCATTTTTTCAGCGGACAAACCGCGGCCGGATTGCCGGAGAATACCCGGCTCGCAAACGCATCCACCTGGTAAACGGGAATCCGCAGGCCGCTCATGCGGAAACCTCAAGCTCGCGGCCCATCTTGAAACTGGGACGATGACGCCTGGCGATCAGCTCGCTGTGTTCGAGCAGCGCTGAAACCAAAATGGGCATCGCGATGGTGGAATCGGAATGGCAGGTCACCATGGATGCATCCTTCGCGATCTTGCCCCAGCTCTGGGCCTCTTCGAAGGTGCAGCCGGAAAGGCCGCCCCAATGCGGCGCATCGGTGACGCACTGCACGGCGTATTTGTGCCCGGTGACGCCGGCGTTCATGATGATGGCCGTCACCTCCGTTTGTTGGACGAAATTCTTGGGAGTGCCCCCGCCGAAATAAATGACGCCGGTGGCTTTGGACTCGGCGACGATGCGCGCTGTCTCCACTACGTCGCCGATCACGTCGAACGTGAATCGATTACCGCCCTCGTAACGATTGGCCGCGATGCCGATTCCGATGGAGCTGTCGGCGATGGCCGGACAGTACAGCGGGATGCCGGCTTTGGCTGCTGCGGAAACGATGCCATCTTCCTTGGAGTGTTTCGCTAGCTCTTTGCCGAGCAGGAACAGAAACTCGCGCGTGGTGTAGGGACGCGATTGATCGAGCGAGGCAGCGAAGCGGCCGATCCACTGATCGTGCTCGCGAAATTTCTCCTCGTCGGCCAAAACGTCGTACATGCGGTCGATCAGATTTTCGGCCAGCAGGACATCGTCAGTGGCGGCCGAACCCTGATAGTGGAAATTGCCCAGTGTCTCGTGCAGATCGTGGAAGAAGTTTGCGCCGGTGGAAACCAGGCAGTCGATGAGACGGTTCTCGATCATGCGCACCACCAGCCGCCGCATTCCGGCCGGAACCATCGCGCCGGACATGCCCATCATGATGGTGCAGCGGTCGCCCAGCATCTTTTTCCACACTTCAAACGCCAGGCCGAGCTGCTTACCTTGGAAAGCCGTGCCTTGCATTCGGGTCAGGATTTCGGAAGGTGTGGTGGCGCCGACGGGGTCGAAGGGACGCGTTGGATTGGAAAGGATGTGAGCCTTCGAAGCTTCGGGCGTGTCTTCCACCGGGGCCGACGAAGAGTGAGTGTGTTTCATCTTTATTCAGTGTAAGGGGAACGGGAGTACGATTTGGCAGGCTACTATTGAACGCGCGGACGATTTTTTTCGTTCAGCACCAACTCGTCGAAAATCGCGAGCACCTGTTTGCGGTACTGATAGACACGCTTCAGCGAATTCCGAAAGCCGGTTTCATACCTGCGGGCATTCAGCCATTTCTGTAGAAGCGGCTTGGGGACGTCGATGTCGCGCCGTAAGGTGTCGGCGGAATGTCCCCTTAGGAAGAGCCCGTAGAACATGGCGGCCTCACGTTGTGGGGCAAGTGGATCGAAATCTTCCCGCGGTGTCATGCCGATCATTTCGCCATGAAAAGAGCCAGTATAATCAGGACCGCTGCTTGAATCAAGGGGCATTCGTACTCTAAACCGACATTTTAACAGACCGCTCCAAGTTTGCCCAACTCCGCTGTGGCAACCCTGCTGTGGCACACTTGTTCAAGGAGCTTATCGGCATGCTGAAACTGATTGTTGGATTAGTTGTAACGTCCGTTCTCGCCTTGGCGGAAACCTGGTCCGGCACCGTGGTCGACGTAATGTGCAAGAAGAATGATCTGGCTAGCCACACCAAGGACTGCGCCATCAGTTGCGCCAAGAGCGGGTTTGGCATTGTGCTTGCTGACGGAAAGTTCATCAAGTTCGATGAGCGCGGGAACGTGAAGGCGCTGGCGGCGATCAAGGCCACCAGCAAAGAGAAGGATCTGAAAGCCAAAGTGACCGGTACCATCAAGGAAGAGGTCATCCAGGTGGAGTCAATCCAGATCGAGTAGCCCCGCGCGTCAGCAAGGGGACACGATCCGGTCGTCGGGGACAGCGAATCCGCACGCGAAGTGATAAACCACCTGCCGGCCGGAATCGAGCGCAATCCCTAGATACTCGTTAACCGAATCGTCAAAAAACGCGCCGATGCCCGTGGATTGAAAGCCGAGCAATTCGGCCGCCAGATAGAGCCGCTGGCCGATGGCGCCTGCTTCAAAGTGAACATAACGATAGCCCCGATCGCCGTACAAGTGGGCCGCGCGTTCCAGGTCGCCAATCATCGAAAAAGTGACGCAGGAATTTCCGGCCAGATCCTGACCAAGACTGAGAGCCGCCGCCATTACGCGTTGATCGCCGGATTTCACCAGTTCCAGCCGCGTTTCTTCCGGCCAATATTTGTAGACGCCGGGAGTGAGATCGCGGACGCGATGGACGTAGAGGTAGAGCTGGATGTACGACTCGGCGGCGAAGTCGGCATCGAGCGGACGAGTGGCGAGATCGAGCAAGGTTAGTAGCTGGTGGCTGCTAATGGATTCGGCTCCGCCTCGGAAATCGAGAGCGGAGCGGCGTCGTCGGGCGATTTCGCCGAAGCTCACGTTGGCAGACGAAAGCGTATGCCCCACATTGGCGTGCAACGGTGTTGGTGGGGCAGGCGCTTTTGCCTGCCAAACAGAGTCTATCTTCCTCGTTGCCGCGTGTATTTCTTCAATCAATGGATACCGGATTACTTCCGTTGATAGCTTGTTCGGAATGCCTCCGAACCACTCGCTATTCGGCGCCGCAGGGAATTCAGGCGCGCCGTGAATTTCAATCAATAGCATTGGCCATTCGTCGTCAGCCAGGCGAAAAGAACGAGCTACACTGTCGTCGTCGAAGTTTCCCACCGCGCTGGCTTCGCAGCCGATGGCCTGAGCCGCTAGCGCCAGCGATTGCCAGGCATGGCCTACATCGTGCAGACAATAACGATAGGCCCGGCTCTGATACTTCCATGCCTCGCGCCAGGCGATGGTCGTGAGCAGGACCTGTAACGGCCCATAGTCGCCCGCGGCGCGTTGCTCCAGCATGTGCGACGAGACCCGGTAGTGATAAAGTCCGTTCGGGCCTGCCAGGTGAAACTCGGTGGGATGGAGATTGCCTGAAGACGGATTCACGCGCAGTGCATAGCGTTGTCCGGAGCTCGTCTGCTTGGTGGCGCTGATGGAGGCGGAGTAGTAGAGCAGGCGCGAAAGGAAGTGAATCCAATCCAGCGATTCATTGGAACCGCGTTGCCCGCTCAGGACCTCGAACGCGGAAATCTCAGGCGCCTTTGGATCGGCCGGCAGATCGATGACGGGCGCGCCTTCGTAATGCCGGAACGGATCGGGCATGTTGGCCCAATCCAAGAAATGCCGGCTCCGCCGTAGCGACTCTGGGGTGTGCTTGGTCGCCTGGTGATAATTGCGCCAGATTATGATGTCACCGCGTTGCCGATTGTACCAAGCGCCCGCTAGCGTTTCGCGGATGTCTGCTTTGTTGGCGGGGTCGTATCAGGCGGCGCGTTTAGATACTTCACCACAATCGACACACGCCGATTCGAGGCGTTATTCGGATCGTCAGGCTTGCGCAGCCGTTGATCGGCGTATCCGCGCACCTCGGCCACCTGGTCGGTGCGCAGGCCGCTCTCCTGCATCACCTTCCGGGCGGAATTCGCGCGATCGGATGATAATTCCCAATTCGAGTAACCGTTCAGAGACGTAAACGGGCGCGCGTCGGTGTGTCCTTCCATCAGGAGCCTGTTCGGCAGCTTGCCCAATTCGGCAGACATCATCCGCAACATATCTTTCCCGGAAGGGCTTGGACTTGCGCTGCCGGTTTCGAAAAATACACCAATTTCACTTTCCAGCAATTCGATGCGCAACCCCTCACCCGTCACGGTCATGTTCACCTGATTTTTCAATTTCTCCAGCTCGGGCGATTGTTTCATGGCGGATTCGAGCGTCTCTTTGAGCTTGCCCATGTCGTCTTTGCGAATCGCGATGTTCTCGCCGACGCCGCCCTGTCCGGAACCGTTGTCAGCGGAGCGGCCGGAGGGATCGCGAAAATATCCGGCCACCGCTTTTTTCACCGGCTCGCTCGCGCCCATCAGCCACAACACGATGAACAACGCCATCATGGCGGTAACGAAATCCGCGTAGGCTACCTTCCATGCGCCTCCGTGATGCTCACCGTGAGCTTTCTTCTTCTTGATGATGATCGGTTGCGTTTCGGGGCTCTGGACGGACATTCTACTTTCCTTTGTAGGCCTTTTCCAGTTCATGGAAGGTCGGCCGCACGGGCCCGGGCACTGCGCGCCGGGCGAACTCGAGCGCCACCGGCGGCGGGTTTCCCTTGAGAAACGAGCTGAGCGCTACCCGCACCGCGTGATAAAAATGGTGCTCCTCTTCGGCCGCCTTTCCCATCTTGGAGGCCATCGGCCCCAGCAATCCATAGCACAACAGAATCCCTAGAAATGTGCCCACCAGCGCCGCTGCCACCTTATGGCCGATCTCTTCTGGCGGCCCGCCTAGCGCACCCATGGTGATGACGACGCCAAGCACCGCGGCCACGATGCCCAGGCCCGGCAACGAATCCGCCACCGTGTTTAGCGCCTTCACCGGCAGTTGCGCGTAGTGCTCGTGAACCTCCATGTCCAGTTCCATCATCTGGTCCAAATCGAACGGCGTTGGCCCTCCGGACATGGCCATCCGCAGCGTGTCGCACACGAAATCGCGCACATGGTGATCCCATTTTGCGAACAGTGGGCTTTTCTCCGGATTCTCAACGTCGTTTTCCAGCTCCGTGAGCCCACCCTTGCGAGCCTTCTGCATCACGGCGTAAATCTGCTTGAGTGTTTCGATATAGCGATCTTTGCCGAAACCGGAGGCGCCAAATACCACCTTGAACCCGGCCACGATTCCTTTCAAAATCGCCGGCGGATTGGCAATCAGAATGGTTCCTGCCGCCGCCCCGCCGATGATCAGCAATTCAGCCGGCTGGACCAGCACCTTGAGATTCCCATGCTCCATCAGATAACCGCCGACCACGGCTCCGAAAACAACCAAGATCCCAACTATGGCAAACATCGTTCATCACCTAGCTTTAAGAAATCGTTATTCGAGGGGCCGTCGGTCTCTTGGTTGCTCCGCGCCGACCGAGATTTCTCCAACACGCCCGCCACACGGGATTCGAGCGACACCGATGAATCTCCCGGCTCGGCCATCACGCCCCCAATCGAAACAGTCACCCGCACCGGATCACCCCACCACTCGAGATTCGAAGCCCGCGCCAACACCAGCAGTTTTGCGGTGAGATCGCCCAGTCCCTGCCCCCAACAACTGTGAACCTCGATCCGAAATTCCGTACGGCCCCAACGGGTGACTGAATCCAGTGGTCCCAGATTGCTATCCAGCGTGCGCGCCATCATCTTGACGGCGGCATCAACCAGCCCATGCCCATAGCGATGCTCCAGTTTGTCGAGGTCATCCAGTTCCACGGCCAGCCATCCAAAAGTTATCCCGAAAGCCCGCATGACATCCACGGCTTGGCCAAGCTTGAATTCGCCGTAGGTGCGGTTGGCGACTTCGGCGAGCGAATCGAGACACCCGTGCTCATTGAGTGCGCGCCGGTCGATGGCTGCCGGTGCCGTAAGCTGATCGAATACCTCCACAGCGCCGATGATCGTCCCTGCGGAATCGTAAATAGCGCGAGCCCGCACATGCACCGGAATGCGATGCCCGTGCCGGTGTCGCAGAAAGACAATATGCTCGCGTGACATACCGTCGAACATGACCGACGACAAGGGACAGCCTTTCCCGCACAACCCCCTGCCCGCCGCATCGCAGTGCATTAGCAGATCGCCCTGACAAAAATGCCCGGCCACATCTTGCGCCAGATATCCGCTGATCTGCTCGGCGCCTCGGTTCCAATAAAGAATCCGGCGATTGCGATCCACCATGTAGATGCCCGAATCCAGATGATCCAGCAGCGCCTTGTGCAACTCCCCATCCCGCAGAGCTTGCTCCACCACCGGGTTATCTTTATCTGAATTCAGAGTGGACATCGGCCTCCCACTCTGTTCTCATCGGGTGGATTTTGTGGAGTCTGAGCGTGAGATACCGGGTCGCGAAAGGATCTCGCTTGCGCTATATCGCCTTCGCCCTCAGCATCTTATTGGTATCGCCGCGCGCTTCTCAAAGTCAGACGCCGATCGGGCAACGCATCCATCGAGTCGGAAACGGGTTGATGCCCGCCCAGATCGCCAAGGGTGAGCCCGTTTTCATCGCCCGCGTCGCACAGCTCCGCGAACCTGCGCCGCGACCGAGGAAGCCGTTTGCATCTTACGCACTCGCTCTTCTGGCGTCAGCCTGAGCTGCTCGATCAGGAGCGTGAGATCGGTCCCATACTTCTGCGCGGCGTCGATGCGGCTGCCCGGCGCAGGGTTTCGCAGTTTCTCCGCAGCCCGGTCAAACTCCTACGGGGTCAACGCTCGCAGTTCCCTCACGCCTTGAGTTTACCTCTTGCGGACAAACCAAACAGAATTCGAAACGTCTGAATTTAATTGGAGGAAACCGATGCCGGAGGAAATCGTCCGCTACCTGATAAAGCCATCCGCCGAAAGCACTTTCACGCTGGAGGTATCGAAGACTGGTTTGATGGCGGGCAAGAAGCATTTTCTGTTTTTCGAACAGTACAGTGGCGAGGTGGATTACGATCCACAACACGCTGAAAATTCCAGGGTGAGCCTGACAGTAGAAGCGAGAAGCGTGACGTGCAAAGATGCGTGGGTTAAGAAGAAGGAGCAGAGAAAGATGATCTTGGATGCGGCGGTGAACGACATGATGGCCGCCAGCCAATACCCGCAACTGACGTTCGCATCCACGCGAATCACCGGCAAGTCGAAAGGTCAATACGAAATCCAGGGTAACCTCACCGTGCGAGGCATCACCAAACCCATCGCTTTCGCCGCCGCCGCGAAGCCATCCGGCATCGAGCGCCTGGAGATCGACGGTGACGCGCAAATCAATCTCAAGGATTACGGCTTAACACCGCCTTCGGCTATGCTCGGACTGATTGGCGCCAAGAGTAAGATGACCCTTCGCTTCCTGGTCTGGGCTGAGAAGACGAGCGCGTAAAATCGTCCCCTTGCTCACGCGCGGGGCTACAATTCAAAGTACGATGCGTTCGAGGTAGCCCTGCGCGTCAGCAAGGGGACACGAATTGCGCACCGCTGCCCGACACCACCACAATAGGACTATGCAGTCTTCGAGCAGCGGCAAATTCCGTATCGGCCTGGTCCAAATGAGCTGCGCGATCGACCCCAATGAGAACCTCGAGAAAGCCCGTTGGCGGATTCGCGAGGCCGCTGCCGGCGGTGCGCAGATTATTTGCCTCCAGGAACTTTTCCGTTCCCAGTACTTCTGCCGCGAAGAGAACGCAGAGCTGTTTGCATTGGCCGAACCCATACCGGGACCCACTACCGAAACACTCGGGCGGCTGGCGCGCGAGCTTGAAATCGTAATCATTGCACCACTTTTCGAGCGCCGCAGCGCCGGTCTCTATCACAACACTGCGGCGGTGATCTCCACCGATGGCGAGATTGCAGGCATCTATCGCAAGATGCATATCCCCGATGATCCGTTATACTTCGAGAAATTCTACTTCACGCCCGGCGACCTGGGCTTCCTGAGTTTCGACACAGCCTTCGCCCGCGTCGGAGTGCTGATCTGCTGGGACCAATGGTATCCGGAAGCCGCGCGTGTTTCGAGCATCGGCGGCCCAAACGTTCTTTTCTATCCCACCGCCATCGGCTGGCATCCTGCGGAAAAAGAGCAATACGGCGCCGCGCAGTTGGATGCCTGGCGAACCATACAACGTGCCCACGCCATCGCCAACGGCATCTACGTGGCTGCAGTGAATCGTGTGGGTTTTGAAGGGCCGCCCGATCGCGGTCTCGAATTCTGGGGATCTTCCTTTATTGCCGACCCATTCGGCCAGGTGATTGCCGAAGCGTCCTCGACCGAAGAAGCCATTCTGATCGCCGAATGCGATCCACACCGCGTGGAGGAGGTGCGCCGCAATTGGCCCTTCCTGCGCGACCGGCGTATCGATGCCTACTCGCCAATTTTGAAGCGGTGGCTGGATTGAAACCAAACCAGCGTGGATTCCGCATGCCGGCCGAGTGGGAGCCGCACGAAGCCACCTGGCTGGCTTGGCCCCATGAGCGTTCAGACTGGCCAGGAAAGTTCGCGCCCATCCCGTGGGTCTACGGCGATATCGTGCGACGGCTGGCTCGCGTGGAAAAGGTTCGCATCCTGGCGGAGGACGCTGCGGCGGAGAAAAGCGCCCGGCGTATTTTCGCCAAATGCGGCGTGGAGATGGACGCGGTGGAGTTCTACCGTCACCGCACCAATCGAAGCTGGACCCGCGACTATTGTCCTATCTTTGTTCGCAATCCCCGAGGGCAGGTCGCTATCACCAATTGGATTTTCAACGGCTGGGCCAAATATGAGAACTGGCGCGATGACAATAAAATTCCTGACTATCTCGCCAAGCGCCTCAAGCTGCCGCACTATGAGCCGGGCATCGTGCTGGAGGGCGGCAGCATCGACGTGAATGGCGCGGGGCTTCTACTCACCACAGAGGAATGCCTGCTGAGCAAGACGGTGCAGATTCGCAACCCAGGTCTCAGCCGGGCAGGCTTGGAGCAATACTTCGCCGATTATCTCGGGATCACACGGACCATCTGGCTGAAGCGCGGAATCGCCGGCGACGATACGCATGGCCATATTGACGACCTGGCGCGCTTCGTGGATGAGAATACCATCGTCACGGTCACGGAACTAAATAAAAATGACGCCAACCGCGAGGCACTCGAGGAAAATCTCGATTTGCTCGAACGGACCGGGCTGCGTATCGCAACTTTGCCGATGCCGGCGCCCGTGTATTTCGATGGCCAACGCTTGCCGG
>PMOK01000203.1 GCA_003162425.1 Bryobacterales bacterium
TCGGCTATCTCGATGGCTAACGAAACCAGAGTTTCAATTTCGATTGAGCGGCCTGGGGTCACGGAAGCGATGCGATGCTTCAGCGTAGTTCCATCCAGGAATTCCATGACGATGAAGGACAATTCGCCGGCTCTCCCGATCTCGTGGATGGTACAGATGTTGGGGTGGTTGAGAGATGAGGCCGCCCGCGCCTCGCGGCGAAAGCGTTCCAATGACTGCGGGTCTTGGGCCAATTCGTCGGGCAGGAATTTCAAGGCCACAAAGCGGCCCAGCTCGAGATCCTGGGCCTTGTACACCACGCCCATCCCGCCGCCACCCAGTTTTCCGGCCAGACGGTAATGGGAGACGGTTTCGCCGATCTGAAGATCGCTTTCTTCGTGCGACTGCGGGTCGAACGCCAACGCGGCCACTTCCATCGCCGGACTCTCCAGGAAGCTTCCTGCCTGCTGTTGTGACTTCAGCAGAGAGCGGACTTCGCGCTCCAGCGCTAGGTCACCAGCAGATGCGTGCCGCAGAAAGGCGTCGCGCTCCTCGGGCGGACGCTCCAGCACCGCCTGCAGCAGACTATCGACTTGTTTCCATCGATCGGAATTCATGGCCCTGTCCCACCGGTCAGTTCGCGCCCGTTAACTCGCGATAGAGCCAGGCCTTGGCGGTGCTCCAATCGCGCATCACCGTGACGGGCGAGACCTTAAGCACCTCGGCCGTTTCTTCTACGCTGAGCCCGCCAAAGAAGCGCATTTCCACCACCTGTACCTTGCGTGGATCCAAGCGCGCCAGCGCGTTCATGGCGTCATCGAGGGCCACCAGGTCCGAGGCCCGGCCTCCGCCCACCTGGGCTGCCTCATCGAGCGAGACATGCTGCACCGCGGCTCCGCGTTTCAGGTTATGGCGCCGGGCGTGCTCTACCAAAATGCGCCGCATCACCTGCGCCGAGACCGCGAAGAAATGCGCGCGATTCTGCCATTGCATGCGTTTATAATCCACCAACCGCAGGTAGGCTTCGTTGACCAGCGCGGTGGTTTGCAGGCTATGCCCAGGGCGCTCGCCTTTCATGTAGCGGCGCGCCAGTCGGTGCAGCTCGCGGTAAACGATGGGAGTCAGCTTGTCGAGCGCGCTCTGCTCTCCGCCGGTCCAGGCCATCAGCAGTTTGCTTACGTCGCCCAAAGCCGCATCGCTACGATGAGCCGCCTTCTCCATCGCCTATGGGCTGAATTATACCCCGCACCCCGCATGATAGTTTCGCAAAGCATCCTGCGCCTACCTGAATGGAGGCACATATGAGATTGATTTTAGCTTCGACTATCGCGAGCAGCTTGCTCGCCGGTTTTGCAATAGCCCAGACACCACGCTATACGGTCACCGATCTAGGCGCGCTGGGCCCACTTGGCCAGCCGTACTTCATCACCAACAATGGCTTGATCAGCGGCACGGCGGCCGTCGCTGGTGGCGCGGAGCAGTCCGCCCTCTGGTACGCGGGACTTAAAGGAAACATCGGCACGCCCGGACTGGGAGGACAGAACAGCATCGCGTTTGGCGCCAACGAGAGAGGCCAGGCCGTGGGTCTAGCCCAAACTTCTACATCAGATCCGAATGGGGAAGACTTTTGCGGCCTCAAGGCGCTTGGGCTACCGTCCACCGGCACGACCTGTCTACCTTCTCTCTGGCAATACGGCGTGATGATTCCGCTGCCCACGCTCGGAGGCTCGAACGGCGAGGCCAACCAGGTCAACCGTCGCGGCGACGTGGCCGGGTTCGCGGAAAACAACACGCCGGACCCGAGCTGCCCAGCCCCTCAAAAATTCCAGTTTGAGCCCGTCATCTGGCAACAGGGCGAGATCCAGCAACTTCCTACCATTGCTGGAGACCCGGACGGAGTGGCCATGGCAATCAACGACAACGGCCAAGTTGCCGGCGCGTCCGGCACATGCGCACCTTTCAACCAGAATACGTTGCTCAATATCCAACCTAATCACGCCTTGCTTTGGGAAACAGGCACGGTGACTGACCTCGGCAACCTGGGCGGAACGGCAAAGGGGTTCGGCAATCTCGCGTTTAACATCAATAACCAAGGTCAGGTGATTGGCGTTTCGGGCGTGCGTGGCGACACGAACTTTCATGGCTTTCTGTGGACCAAAGCAACCGGCATGCAGGATATCGGAACGCTTCCGGGGGACGCAAACAGCACCGCTATCGGTATTAACGACAGCGGCGAGGTGGTGGGCGTGTCGCTGGATACAAACTTCAATCCACGCGCGTATCTCCGGCAGAACGGCGTGATGACTGACCTTAATACGCTGATTCCCGCCAACTCCCCCCTCTCTCTGTTGGTTGGATGTTCCATCAATTCCAGCGGTCAGATTGTGGGCGTCGCCGTGACTAGCGCCGGCGTCGCTCATGGCTATCTGGCGACGCCGATCAATGCTGGGCCGGCGGCGAACAATGGCACCAACGCCGTTGTAGCGCCGCTCAGTCTGACGACGAGTCAGTCCTCCGTGGTGCTGGATGCCAGCGGGTCGACCAGTGCGTCGGGAAACCTGCGGTATCTATTCGAGGTAGTGCCGGGCGGCAAACTGCCGGCGTTACTGCAGTCGCCGAGCGATCCCAAGGCAACGGTCGACTTTGTGAGCGGAGCGGGGCTCTACCTGGTCCAGCTCATTGTGACGGACGTGAGCGGTGGCACCGCGAAGAGTCCGGTGATTATGCTGAATTACCAACCTTCTGGGACAACGTCCGCGGCAAAGTAACTGACCATGGCTGCCGGGGGGCTGATCGCTAGAGACAGCCCTCTTGTTTATTGCCCGAGAATATCGTACGTTGTGGTGCCTTCAACATGAACCTTGTCGTACGCCTCGGTCCAGGTTTTGTGGAATGGATCGTCCCCGTAGGCCTTACGAGCGGCCGCGTTGTCCATTTCCATGCAGACACCGAATGTGCGCTTGCCGTTGGCCTGGTTCAGCGGACTGGCCAGCTTGCCGTACCAAACGTGGCTCACTCCCTTGATCTTCTTGGGGATCTCGTCGGTGGCCTTGTAGAAAGCGTCCCAATCGGCGGGAGTGGCTGTATCGATCACGGTGAAAGCGAAACAATGCATCAGTTTCTTTTCACCGGCCATCGCGGTACTTGCCATCAGGCAGCCCGCAGCCAGGCACAACATGGTGATTTTTGTCATGAGTTCGATTGTATCAACACGCGTCACGTCAATTCCATGTTTCTGGTCTCCGGCAGCGTGAAAATGAGTACGGACCCCAGCAGAAAGAACGCCGAATTGAGTGCCAATGCCGCGCCAATACCGTGCCGATCGGCGATGGCTCCTACAGCGAAAGGCGCGAGTGCACTGATGGCGCGTCCCACGTTGTAAACGAAACCCTGGCCTGTGCCCCGGATCGAGGTGGGGTAGAGTTCGGCCAACATGGCGCCGAAGAGCGCGAAGAATCCAGTGCCGCAGAAACCGATGAACGGCCCGAGCACCAGCAGCCAAGTCTCAGAGTGGTCGCCCGCCCAACGCGGAGTGAGTCCATAGATGGGCGTGAGTATCGCTGCCGTCACGACATATGCGAAGAAGGCGGGGCGGCGGCCAAAACGGTCGGCCATCCAGCCAAAGCTGATGTATCCGAGGAACGCGCCAAACTGCATGGTGAAAATCCAGGCGCTGGTGCGGAGGATGTTCAGTCCGGCGCCGCCTTGGGATTTCGGAGCGGAGAGAAATCCGGGAAGCCAGGTGGCGAGTCCCCAGTAAGCAAACAAAACCGAAGTGGCCAGCGCGGTGGCGAAAAATGTGCGGCGCGCAAGAGGCGGACGGAAGAGCGCCGTGATTGGACTCAGTTTGGTCCGGTTCATCCAAATTTCGGGCTCCCTCACCTTGCGCTGAATCCAAATGGTAAGGAAAGCCGGCAGAATTCCAACCAGGAAAAGCATCCGCCAACCGAAGCGCGGCAGAATGAGCGCGGTGGTTGCGGCGGCCAGCATGTATCCGATGGCCCATCCGGATTGCATCAGCCCGATCGCCTTGGCGCGATGTTGGGGCGGCCAGCTTTCGGACACCAGCACCGCACCGGCGGACCAGGCACCGCCGAGTCCCAATCCGACTACGGCTCGCCAGGCGATCAGCGAAAAAAGACCGACCGATGTTGCGGAGCCGGCCGAACCAATCGAGTACAGCAGAATGGTGTAGACCAGCGTTCGAGTTCGACCGATGCGGTCAGCGACGATGCCGGCCGCAATTCCGCCCACCGCCGAGGTGATCAGCGTCGCAGAGCTGACCAGGCCCGCTGTACTTGCCGACCAGTGGAACTGATCGCGCAAGGTCTGCACGGCGAAGACGTACAGCAGCACGTCCAGCGCGTCCAGCATGTAGCCGAGCATGGCCGCCCAGAGAGCAAGCCAGCGCTGGCTGGCGAAGCGGCGCATGGATCAGATCATAATACGTTTCTCGTTTCTCGTTTCTCGTTGGGGACGATCGAGCGTTCACGGAGCGATCGATATCGCTACTACGTGTTGGCCACGGGGGAGCAGCACTACGAAATTCTGACCGGATTCCAGGATTTTCTGGTCCGATGCGGAGCCATCCACTTCTAATTTATGCGGGCGGGCGTTTAGCACTGCTGCGGCGCGGGCGTTGCTTTGGTAGGAGAATTCAAGACCTGTCGCCGAGGCGTTCGCCGAGCGCAAATTGCCGTTGAAGTCCAGCATCCGGATGGCCGGATCTTTCTGGGCCGGCTCGATGACATTCGGACCCGCGGCCAGCCAAAGTGTTGTCTGGTCATGAACCGGCCACAGGCGCCCGTTCACAATGGCAGGCCCTTGCCAGGCGACACCCATGCCATAGCGGGAGTCGACGATCAACCTGCGACCATCCTGCTGGACCTTATCCACGCTCGCGGCGGCTGAGGCGAGCAACGGCAGATCGGGCGCGAGGATGGAGTTCTCGAAATACAGCGCTACTTGGGGAAACGCTTTCGCCGCCAGATGCACCAGCTCGAATAGCTCCGTGCCGGTTTGCTGCTTGGTGGGGTAGACATCCTGGTAGCGTTCCACAATGTTGATGTCGATGGCCAGCTTATCGGTCTGCTTGGTGAGCGGCTGGTATTTCTCGGCGATTTTCGGATAACGCTCGGGGCCGAGATTCCAGATGGTGGCAGGATCTTCAATCAAAAACGTAAAGTCGTGCTGATCCAGCAGTGGCAGGACACGCGCGGCGTCGGCGCCAATCAAGTCGCGCATGCGTGTGTCGAAGCGATCGTCCACATGCGTCAGCACGAAATCCAGGTTCGGTTTGGATTCGCGAATCGCTTCGATCTTTCCGATCCATTCTTCCTGCTGGCGGCGGGCCAACTCGGCGCGATAGTCAAGGAAGGTGCGCAGCCGCCCGGCGTCCGATTTGCCGCCCTGAAACAGCTCTAGTGGATCGAACCCGTGCAAACGGTGGAACTCATCGCGAACATCGCTGTTCATGGGAGTGAAGCGCGCGGGGTTGTCGGCGCCTTCCAGCGACTCGAAATACAGCTCGGCCAGGTTGACCCCGTCCCAGTCGAAGCGGGTGATCAACTTTTCTATACCCGTGGAAACGGCGGCAAAGGACTGGCGATTTGTAAGGTTCATCAACTTGCGCCAGTCCAATTGGGCATCCTGCAGGATTGCGGTTTTTTCGCGCCACTCCGGATGATCGGCCCAGAATTTCTCGCTGACGTGCGGCAGCTCCAGCCACACGTACACTAAGATCGCCTTTCTGTGACAGGCTTCGATCAAACGGCGTACATATTCGTCGTTGGCGGCGTCGGATTCGTAATAGTGCCAGCCCGCCACGTGAATCGCGCCGATACCGGCCTTACGCCAGCGATCCGCGAAATAGTCCAGGTCCACGCGCGAGCGATAGGACCCGTCAAAAAAAGCCCACAGCCGCTCGCTGCGGAACGGCGGGCTCATGCCAAGATCATGGAGCGCCTGCAACAGGTAGGGAAAACGTTCGTAGCCTTGTTGGCCGGGCGCCACGGCGATCCAGAGCGCCACTCCGGAACCTCGCCGCACGGCGACTTCGAGCGGCGCACCTTCCCAACGCTCCGCGGCGAATACTCGTGCATCTTTCGGCACCGCAAATACGGGAATGTCCGCGCCGGTCTTCCACACGATGGGAAGCTTCGGGGCGTGCTCATCCACCATGCTTCG
>PMOK01000206.1 GCA_003162425.1 Bryobacterales bacterium
TTCACCGAGGCAATCACACGCGACGTCAGCAGACTGTCCGACTGTTTACCCTAATTAAAACCCAGACCTCATCACAATGCGGTTGCCCGCGATGGACGGCTTCTTACGATCTTCAGGGGTCGCGGCCTAACCGCTGGCGTCTCTAATCCCGAGTAAGCGCGCGGCGTTCTGGTAGTACACCTTATGCAAAATCGGCTGGGGCAACTGGATTCCGTAAATGCGCCATCTCCCCTGGGGCGGCACGCGCGCAGGCGCGTAGTCGAAGTATTCGTCGTCCGTTTCAAGGAACCGGAAATAGATCTCGTACAACTTCTCGTTGAAGACCTGCTGAGGAAATTCGTCTCCGTGCGGCACCGCATCGGTTCCAAAAAGAATTCGATCTTGGTACCGTTCGAAGAACTTGCGCGCGGCGCGGGGCTGGCGGCCCAACTCACCGATGCGCGCCCCAATCTCCACGCTCATGTTCGGAAACCGGTCCAGATTCCCGGAGACGTTCTCCAGATCCTCAGCGAAATTGCCGACGTGCAGCACCAGGAACTGGGTTTTCGGATGCCGAGCGATAACTCTGTTCCGGGCCTCCAGGATTTCAGCGTTGCTGGGAAAATCCTTGCCGTAGAAGGACCAGTCGGGATGGTTGTTCAATTCCTCATAGCGCTCGTTGAACCGATCGGTAGGCGTGAAGAAGGCCACGGGATCCGAAACGTGAATTGCCACTGGCATATTCAGCCGTCCGCAAGCGTCCCACATGGGATCGAAGCGAGGATCATCCACCGTCACTAGTTTTCCCGACGTGATGTTCTCTCTGAGATACAGGCCCAAAGTTTTCAGAATCTTTAAACCCTTAGCTCCGGCCCGATGTGCTTCCTCGATTGCGCCGGCCTGGAAATTCGGATAGTCCGGCTCCTTAAAGCGGCTGTACCAAGGCTCGGTGAAAGTAAAGAAGCGGCCCGGAAAAGCTTTGTCGTAGCGGGCAATGGCGTCCTTCAGCCCGTTGCCATAGCCGCCGGTGAGGTTCACCATGGCGGCGAGATTTTTCCGGTCCATCACCTGGAGCAGTTCTTGCGGAGTACCCAGATAATTGCGTTCATCGGACATCTGGACGCCGTTCGTGGCTACCTTTGAGAACGAAAGATGGGTGTGAACGTCGATTACTGGAAATCGGGAACGCTCCACTCGCGTTTCCTTCACGCGCAGCATACTCTTCGGCTCGTATTCGGAAATGTCCAGCGGTTTGCGCGTGGCCTGCTGGGCCGCGGCGGAACCGGACGACAAATTCGCGGCTGCAAAACCCAAGCCGGCTGACGACAGGAACTTTCGGCGCCGTATTCCGCTCATATCCGTTCTCCGATCGGTTGGGCCCTCCGCGCAGCGGAGCCAGCCAGAAAATGTTCGGCCAAGAAGCTACGGGCCTCCTGCTCGGTGGGTTGCGCACTTGTTCCTCCCGATGAGAGTGTCGATAGTGCGCCGCACGCAGCGGCAAACGTCATGGCATCGCGAAGAGGCGCGCCACGGAGCCAAGCGTGCAAGAACCCCGCGTTGAAGGAATCGCCCGCACCAGTAGTATCGACGGGTTTCACCAGGAATGCGGGGATTGTCACGCTATTTCCAGCATCCAGTGTCATGCAACCATCGGTGCCCAGCTTGACCACCGTGATAGTCCGGCCGTTCGCAACGCTTCGCAATGCTTCTTCGTGATCCCGCAAACCCGTCACCCCTTCCAGCTCGACTTCGTTCGGGAAAAAAACGTCTACTTCAGTCAGCGCTTCCAGCAAGTCGCGCCCCCATTTCTCATCCGGATCGTAGCCCGGATCAAGCGACGTTGTCAGTCCGCACTCGCTGGCTAAACCAAGGAGCTGCTTGATGCCCGGCCTAAGCCCCTGCTGGATGAAAAACGAAGAGATGTGCAAGTGCTGGAACCCGCGAAAGCTCTCACGTTCGAAATCCGAGGCCTGCAGCGCGGTACTCGCTCCCGGATAAGTGACCAGCGCGCGATCCGTAGGAGATGTTATGGATACCGTGATTCCAGTCTTGAGCGCGGGATCCACTATGACCCTGGAAATGTCCACGCCGCACGATGCGAGTTTACTCTTGCACAGCTCACCCCAGGTATCCGATCCCACCTTGCCGGCGAAAGTAACCGCATTCCCGAGCTTCGCCAGACCGCACGCGCATATCGCGGAGGCGCTGCCCATGGTGAGGGTGACGTCGTCCACCAGCACCTCGCGTCCCAGTGCCGGAAAACTGCGATAGTTTTGCAGAATCAAGTCGAGATTCAGCTCACCGGCAATCAGGATGTTCAAGGCGTCGTCTCCGTGCGATGCAAAGCGAAACCCTGAACCACCCGCTGGATCACGCCGTCGCTCGAGGGCGAATCCGGCTGGAAACCCTCTTTGCGGCACCGGAAAAACGCCAGAACCTGGCCCACGATAACGTCCAGAACCGGCCAGTCCTCATCGGACAACGAGGCGCCGCCTGCGCACTCCACCACAACATCCGCCGCACCCGCAAGATCTTTTGGTATACGCTCGCCGAAAATCAACTTGCCCAACCCGAGTTGTTTGCGGCTCAGCTCGCGGATCAAGTCGGACTCGTAGGCCCGAATCTGAGGATCGGAGGATAGGAAACAAACCACCAAGGTATCGGAATGAATCAGACTCATCGGACCGTGCCGCAATCCGAGGTATGTCTCGCTCATCGCGATCACGCGGCCGGCCGTCATCTCCAGCATCTTGAGGGCTGACTCGCGCGCCGCGCCGAAGCGGGACCCGCTTCCGAGGAACAGGGCCCGCTTGAACTCTGTCGCGGCCACACGCGACAGAATCGGAAAGCTGGTTCCGAGCAGCCGCCCGGCTCTCTCACTCAAATCACGGCAGAGCGCTCGATAACGGTCCGGGAACTGCAACATACCCAGGGCACGCGCAGCGAGCACAATGTTCGTGAAACTACTGGTCATTACCAAGCTGCGGTCGTTGGTGCGCTCATCCAGGGCAACGACCTGCACCCGCGGATCGTCCCGGTAGGTGGTAGCGAGCCGCCCTTGTTGGTTGCAGGTTATAACCAAATGCCGCATCCGCGGCGCCGTATCCAGCATCAACGAAACTGCGCCCACGCTTTCCGGACTGTCACCGGATCGAGCCAACGAGATCATCAATCCGGGCCGTTCCGGCGGAATCGCTCTCACACCGTGGGTCAGCAATGCGCCACCTCCCACGGTTTGTGTGGCTACGCCAAGCGCGTTCTGAAGAACCAGCCGAACGCACACACCGGCATACTCGGAACTTCCCGAACCCGTAAGCGCCAGCGATCGAATCCCTTCTACGAGCGGTGACAACTCCGCCGCTTTGCCGAGCATTCGCTCGGCGGTGTCGAGCCATGTAGAAGGCTGCTGGAGAATTTCCCGCAGGGTGTGGAAGTACCCGTTACGTTCCTGCTCTTCCCGGCTCTGGCTCAGCAAATCGGCGGCGCACAAGGACGCTTCCCCTACGGCTCCTGGTCCGTTGGTCGTTGCTTCGGGCAATTTTCATCCTTTCCGAAAAAACGAAATCAAAAGATGATTCTAGCAAGAGATCGAAAGAAATGGTACGGTAGAATCGCGGGACGAGAGGCAATCCACAGGCTTGAACACGGACCGGTCATGAAAGTTCGAGGAAATGCGCTGGTTGCGCACGGTGGCGGGCCAACCACCGTTCTGAACTCCAGTCTGGCGGGAATCGTGGAAGAATGCCGAAGCGCTGGGATCGAGAAGCTATTTGGCGCGCTGGGCGGCGCAACCGGCATTCTGGAAGAAACATTCGCTGACTTGTTGGCCGCGGATTTGTTGGCGGAGTCCGAGTCATTTTGGGCGGAGGTAGCACTCTCGCCGGGGTCGCTTCTCGGCTCTTCCCGTGCGAAAATCGCGGAGCACGACTTCGAGACCATGCTGGACGTTCTGCGCCGGCATGACATCCGTTACATCTTCCTCAACGGAGGAAACGGGACCATGGAACTATCGCTCCGGCTTTCGCAAGCGATCGCCAACTCGTCCTATGAAGCGTTCGTGGTGGGAGTACCCAAAACCATCGACAACGATCTGGCCATCACGGACCATAGTCCCGGCTACGCGTCGGCGGCACGTTTTTTCGCTTATGCGGTGCGGGACATCGGCGCGGACAATCGTGCGCTGCCAGGCATCACGGTGGTTGAAATCCTGGGCCGTAATGCAGGTTGGCTCGCGGCCGCCACCATTCAGGCGCGGCGCCATCCCGATGACGCACCGCATCTGATATACATGCCAGAGCGGCCCCTCCCGTTCGATCAGCTAGCGGATGACGTTGAGAAATGCTACCTCCGATTGGGTCGGGCGGTAATTGCCGTTTGCGAGGGCCAACTCGACGCAAAGGGCGAGCCCTTCGGCGCGGACACCCGCGTATCCAGCCGCGCGCCACTGGCGCTCAACCTCGCGCATGTACTTTCGCAACGGCTGTCCAAGACATTGAAAGTCAGCGCGCGCAGCGAGAAGCCCGGACTATTGGGCCGCTCTTGCTCGGCGCTGGTATCCGAGGTGGATCGCGCGGAGGCTTTCGAGTGTGGCCGCGCAGCGGTCCGCGCCGCAATAGCCGGTATCGCCGGAAAGATGATCACGCTGGAACGCAAGCCGGGCCCCGCGTATGAGTGCACTACCGGATTAGCCGATCTCGCGGATGTGGCCGCGCAAGAGCGATTATTTCCGCGTGCCTGGCTACCCGAGGAACCGACCGATGATATGCCGGCGTTCCGGGCTTGGCTCGAGCCCCTAACCGGGCCAATCCCCCCGCTGCCACTGCTCGGCGGCGGAATTTCGTCATCCGGCTGCCTTACACTGAAAGACTGAATGTCTGGTAAACGCTCCAATCTGCTGGCGGGAGAAAGACGCCGCGAAATCGTACGGCTTCTCAAGAACGATGGACGGGTTTCGGTGGGCGATCTGGTGCGCCGCTTCGGCGTTTCCGCGGTGACTTTGCGCGGCGACCTGGAACAATTGGCCGAGAAGGGCATTCTAGTGCGATCGTACGGCGGCGCCATGCTGCCGCAAGAGCCGCATCAGGATTTTCCGCTCAATATCAAGAAGACCATCTACCATGCCGAAAAAACCCGCATCGGAAGGGCCGCGGCAAAGTTGGTGCTTCCGCATCAGACTGTGATTCTGGATTCCGGTACCACCACGGTGGAGGTGGCGCGCGCGCTCAAGCGAACCAACATTGAATCTCTCACCGTGATCACTCACGCGCTGAACATCGCGGACGAATTC
The DNA here is from genome assembly GCA_003162425.1 of Bryobacterales bacterium. Taxonomy (GTDB): domain Bacteria; phylum Acidobacteriota; class Terriglobia; order Bryobacterales; family Bryobacteraceae; genus Palsa-89. The sequence continues at coordinate 5,267 of PMOK01000206.1, forward strand.
GTGGACGCCTCGAACATTTCAGTGATCATGATTGGCGGAGTGATGCGCCACGTGTCCGGATCGTTCGTGGGCCCGCAGGCGGAACGGTTCCTGTCGGAATTGCACGCCGATCACTTTTTCCTGGGTGTGGATGGATTGGATCCCGAAATCGGACTCTCTACCCCGGATCTTCTGGAAGCGCTGCTCAACACGCACATGATGCGCATTTCGCACGAGGTTACGGTGGTGGCGGATGCCAGCAAGTTCGGACGCAGGAGCCTGTCCGTGATCGGCGCTATCAACAGCGTGCGCCGGATTATAACTGACGACAGGGCGCGTCCCGAAACTCTGGAGGCTATCCGCAATAAAGGCGTAGAAGTAATCGTGGCGTAGAGCTCGTCAAAGTGGGGCAGACGCTTTCGTCTGCCAACCCCGCACTCATCAAAACTGAGACAAGGCGTCCGTATCCCACGCGGCTTGCTCCCGGACTTCAATGTTGGAACCTGAGTAAACTCGTCTTGCTTCTAACGCGGGAACAGGTTGGCTGGCGCCATCCAGAATACCCGCGAGAGTGATCTTGCGAGGCTCTATGGCCGCCGCAATTTCGGGCAGGTCGGTGGATCGAAGAACATTGGGAACGAAGTTCGCGAAGGGATGATGATACATCTCGGTTTCCACCAGACCTCGCCAACTGACCAGGTGTTCAGCTAAATAGATCCCGGCAATCTTTGGCGCAAGAAACGCCGCACAGAGCGCAGGAATGGTCAATTGTCCCCGAGCCGCCAGCAGCGGCGTTCCTCCCCACTCACCCACTGAGAGAGCTTCGATCACGGCCAAGAGATCCGTCACGCGCTGCGCTAGCAAACTCCGCCCCAGCATCAGCGATGCCCACGCATAATTCTCTTCGTTCTCGCGCGGACCCACGTAGTCAGGTGCGCCAGCGCTGTATTCCGGACGCAGATCGCCAATGCCTCGTACATCGGGCGCGCACACCACCGTCCCTTGCGCTGCCAATCGTTGATAGAGACCACCCTCCATCCACTGCGAGTTGCGGCCTCCCGGCTCGACGACAATCAATAGGCGCCGCACGGATTGCTTCGGGATGAATATCCAGGCCGGCGCCCAAACCCGCTCGGCAGTCGGAATTTCAACCGCAAGAATGTCGCAATCGCGCGATGGCACGCGGCTCAGCTCGCGCAAACGCGGATGGCTCGGCATCGGTCCCATCCCGAGCAGACTCGGCAAATCTACAGGCCTGGATGGCGTTTTTATGCTGCGCGCTGTCTCCCGCGACCGTTGGAATGGCGTCTTGCTTCCCAGGTCGTGAGCTACGCTTCCCGATTCCGTCGCCCACAGATTGCGATCCGGTTCAGGCGCCACCGGAGGTTCCTGATCGATTCTCCGGCCGTCCTGCAGCCAGCGCGTGAGCCAGCGATAAATCTCCAGCCGCAGTACGTAGGAGAGCCCATGCGGGAGCGGCGACTCGAACCGCGCGAGATGATCCGGCTTCTGCAGCAATCGATACGCGGCTTCCAGCCGGCCGTATTCCTTCAGGCCGTCGTCTTCGTAGTTCGGCGAATAGGTGCCGAAGAAATCTTTCGCACTGGCGAGAATCAGGAGAGGCTTGGGAGCGATCGGCCACAACAGATCCCAACGGTCGAACCCGAGAGGTCCGGATCCGATTAAATTCTGCTCCGCATCGTCGGTGGATCCCGGAGGGTGAAAATTAGCGCATGCGAAGTTCTCGGTGTTACCCGAGGAGACTGCCGCGCAGGCCAGCCGGTCGTCCACGGCCGCCAGCATCATGGTAACGGTTGCGCCGCCCGACTGCCCCGTGGACGCCAGACGTTTTGAATCCACCAGCGGATGCGATGCCAGAACATCCAGACTTCGCACCGCATCCCAGGTTTGCACGCCGGTCGCCGTTTCGCCGATCAACAGCATTTGCTTTCCGGCTAGCGTGTGCTCTTGGTCGGCAGAAGGTAGGCGCGACTCGCCGTCCGGCCCTGAATAATTGATGCGTTCACCCTGGCCCATCGGATCGAAGGCGAGCACCAGAAATCCGAGTTGCACCAGCCCCTGGCAGCAGCGCTGATACGTATCCGCAGCTTTGCCGTTGCTCGCGTGACCCATGTGGAACAGAACGCCGGGAAATGGCGCAGCGCCGGTCTTCGGGATATAGAAATTGGCTGAAATCCATTCATCCGGGCGGCTTTGGTAGACCAGCTTCTCCACGCGATATTTTTCCCGTTCGAATCCACCCGTCGTGCGAGTATTCAAAGGCGTGCGATCGGGCATTCCGCCGGCAATTTTCCAGAAGGTCTCACGCGCCCATCGTTGGCGTTCGCGAATTGCGACGGCGCTGGTCAGTTTCCTGATCTGCGCGGTTCGCCGATCATGGGCCTGCGCCGCCAGCATTCGAATCGCATCCGGCAAACACCGCGCGTATTCGCGATAGCCGATGATGTTTGGCTTCGCCGCGTGCTGGCCACGAACTGGTATGGCCGTCGTGCCAGCGCCGGCGGCCAGCGTCCTGAGCAAATCACGCCTGGTCATTTCCCGTTCATTATCGCGCATTGCCGCCTGTCCCAAATTTGACTCTTTCGTTTTCTTTCGATATGCTTCTGTTGTTTACTTTTCCCGGACGCGCTATCGATGAAACGACGAGATTTGCTCAAGGCTGCCGCGACGATCCCTGTAATTGGCGCGCGGGCCGACGTTCCGCCGCATCTCTGGCAAGGTTTCGACTTTGGCTCTGGCCCAGCGGTGCGGGAGCGGCTTAACCAGGGTCCATTCGATGTCGATCAGGATGAGGGCTGGCAAACCATCCTGTTCACCACAGCTTCCGAAAAACCTCTGCGAAATCCCGGGCTGGGGCTGGTGGGCTACACATGGGAGGAAGGCGGTCCATCGTTGGCCGCCCGCGCTGGGCGCGAAACTCTGGAACAACATGTCCAGAAAATGGCCAGCCTTCCGTTCGTCGATGTCCTTTATATACGGTGCGACTGGCGCAATGTCCAAAAACGCCCCGGCCGGCTGGAACTGGATCCCGTCTGGGCACTGACGCTCGCCGCCGCCAAACAGCATGGACTGCGCGTAGCATTTCGAATCCAGCTCTCGAATCAATCTTTTCAGCCTGAGCAGCTAGCTCTTCCGGAATTCCTACGGTCGCGGATCCCGCTCGTAAAAATCGGGAAGATACCAGGGCAGAACGCAGGCGAATATGTCGAGCCACGCTACGATCATCCGGAGTTCCAGAAAGCTTTCGCCGAGTTGAACGACCTGCTGGCCGCTCGATTTGAGGGCGACCCGCTGATTGAGTGGATGGACCTGATGCAGTACGGCTTTTGGGGCGAGGGACACACCAGCAATTACCCGAATCCGTTTCCCGACTACCGAACCGCCGAACACACCTTTGTGAGCATGACCGCGCGGCAAGTGGAAACCTGGAAGCGGACCCCACTGGCGGTAAACACGCAGCCTGACATTAGCAGCGTTGGGAATCGGCAGGTGCTCGACAATGCAGTGCGGGCTGGCGCGTGGCTTCGCTCCGACAGCATCATCGTGGAAGAGCCGATTCAGATTGAGGAACTGGCCAACCGTCCGCCCTGGCTGGCTTCGATCCTGGAGGACGGTTATTTTCGCGAGTCCGATTCGTCGAAACTCGCGCTCGACGCCGCGCGGGTCAACACTCTCGAAAACTACATGTTGCACGTCCTGGACATAAAGACCAACTATTGGGCTTTGTGGACTGAAGCGGACAATCTCGCCGCCTACAACGAAAAGTTCCCGCGTGGTTTCGAGAGGCTGCGCGCGAATCTCGGATACCGGCTGCGTCCCGCGTGGGTGTGGCAGCGCAAGCGATATGGCGCGCCGGAGCTGATCGTGGCCGCTGCGAACCGCGGCGTCGCATCAGTTCCGGGAGTGCTCTGGCTGCATCTGGAAAGTCCCGACGGAAAACTGAAGCTACGTGGGGCTTTGGATGCCGGCCATCCTTATGGCGGAGGCATCCGGCAAGGCTCGTTCACTCTGCCATCCGGCTACGTTGGCAAAATTCATCTCTCCGCGCAGATCGAGATTCGGCCGGGTGTTTTGAAGCCGGTCGCCTGGGCTTCTGAACAGCCAGTGAATGCTGACGGATCCATTACGCTTGATGTAAAGAGCAATGCGGACCCAGGCTGGCGCAAGGGTGTTTGAAAGAGCGGCTTCTATGGCTTGGCTACGCTTCTGTTGTTGCCTACTGGCTTCGGGCATTCTCGCGATGGCGGCCACCGAACGTGATGTAGCCGAGTGGGTGATCCGGCAGGGCGGCCGCGTGGTGCTAGAAGGAAGCCGGGCGCCGTTGCACGATCTTTCCGAGCTGCCTTCTGGCGATGTGCACATAACCGGCGTAGATCTTACTAACACCCTCATAGAACCTGAGAAACTTGAAAAGATCGGCGGCCTGATGGGCCTGCGCGAGCTGTATCTTCCGGCTTCTATGTGGACGCCCTTCTCGGACAGTCCGCTCGACGACAATGACGATCTGAAATACCTTGCCGGTTTGAAAAACATCGAGCGGCTCTACTTCAGCCTGCATTTCCTGCCCACTTACAACGTCCAGGATAAGGGCCTGGCTCACTTGACCGGACTGACGCACCTCAAGGACCTTCGGCTGGCACAGAGCCAGGTGGTGAAACCGGATCTTACTAAGTTCGTACATTTGCAGTCGCTGGATTTGAATGACTCGACATTCACCGACGAGGGCATGAAAGGTCTCGAAGGACTCAAGGAACTGCGGCGGCTTTACTTGCGCAATACCGCAGTTACGGATGAGGGGCTAAAACACTTAAGTGGCCTCACTCAACTCGAGGAATTAGATCTGTACGGTGTGAAGGTCACCGATAGCGGACTCGCTTCTCTGCGGAACCTGACGGCCATGCGGAAGCTGAATGCGCTGGGTGCGGAGATCGACGATAGCGGCATAGAGACCGTGTCCGGCATGATCCATCTGCGCGAGCTGAATCTTTATCGCAGCCACATCACCAATGCGGGCCTGGCGAAGCTCGCGCCGCTGAAGGAACTGGTTGCGCTCGACGTGCGCTACAGCCGTGTAACAGCAGGCGGAGTTGAAGCCATGCACGCGGCGCTACCGGGCTGCGCGGTGGAGTTCGTGGGTGGCGCGGCGGGGCCAACTGCTGGCGCTGCCGCCGTGCGCCCAGCCGGCACGAGTGAGAAAGCGGTTGCCGAATGGATCAAGGCTCTGGGTGGGAAGGCGGAATTCAAAGATGGTGAACTCCGCTCCGTCTCGCTCGCCTCCACGCGCGTGGGCGATGCGCAGCTCGACTATCTCAGTGGACTAGCGAATCTCGAGACGCTCAATCTCTCGGCAACTGAAACGGGCGACCTCGGCCTCAGCGCGGTGAAATCGTTGACTGGTTTGAAGGAGCTCATCCTCAGCAATACCTCGGTCTCGGACAGCGGGTTGGCAAACTTGAGCGGCCTAGGGAAGCTTCAGACGCTGCGCCTCGAAGGCACGCTGGTACAGGGTCCGGGTTTGGCGCACCTGAAAGGTTTGACTTCCCTCATCGAACTGGATCTCACCAGTTCTCCCGTCACTGATGAGGGGCTGCAGCAGATTGGCGAAATGAGCAACCTAGAGCGGCTGCGGCTGAGTTACTCCGACATTACCGATGACGGGCTGGCGTATATCGAAAAGCTCAGTCAGCTAAAGGTGCTTGAGCTGGACGGCACCGATATTGGCGACAAGGGCTTGCAGCATGTGGCGATGCTGAAGAACCTGCGTGAGCTGGCGCTCAATAGTTGCCGGTTCTCCGATAAGGGATTCGAGAGTCTGAGAAGTTTGGAGAATCTTGAACAGCTGGACTTAGTGCGGACGGCTACAAACGACGATGCCGTGGCAGTGCTCGCAAATCTCAAGAACCTGACGGTGCTGAATCTGGACTATACTGCGGTGGACGACAAGGCGCTGGATACTCTGAGAACACTGCCGCGGTTGCGTGAGCTCCGGCTCAACATGGCCAAAGTAACCGATGCCGGCGTGGAGAACTTGAACTCGATGTCCGGCCTGAAGGTCCTGAACTTGTACCATACGCTAATCACTGAGAAAGGGCTGGCGCAACTCAAGGCCGGGCTTCCCGGTTGCTTAATCATCTTCGATCGCGATTCAGCGCTGCCGGCACGCCGTGGGAGGGGCTGATTCCGATGCGCCTGGTGTTGATTGCCATTGCCGCAGCAAGTTGGCTGGGAGCCGCGGATCTGGCGTCTTGGATCACCGATGCAGGCGGCGCCGTCACGCGCGATCGATCAGGGCAGATTGTGGCCGTGGACCTGCGCGCCAGTTGGATTACGGACTCCGACATTGCCGATCTGGCCCGTCTGCCGAATCTCGCGCATCTTGATTTGTCGCTTACACGCATCAGCGATCACGGCCTCGATCAGTTGAAGAACGCGCCTGCCATTACCGATCTGAACCTCTACTTCGATGAACTAATTACCGACGCGGGCCTTTCCGCCCTGAAGGGTTGGAAGCATCTAAAGCGGCTGAGCGTGCGAGGAACAAAGATTAGCGACACCACCTTGCAGCATTTATCCGGCGTCACCTCGCTTGAATCTCTCGATGCCGGCTACGCACAGATCACGGATGTTGGACTTGAACTGCTAACACCACTTACTAATTTGAGGGAATTGGCAATTGGTGGCAACAAGCTCACGGACGCCGGGCTGCAATCGTTGCGGCAATTACCGGGATTAATCTATCTCGACTTGAGCGGCGCCGAGCGGACTGACTCCGGGTTATGGGCGGTTAGCTTGACCGAGCCGGGCTTGGATGCCATCGCTACACTTGGAAATCTGCGGCACTTACGCTTGAATGGGACGTTAGTTTCTGCGCGCGGCCTGCAAAAGCTGGCGCGACTTACTAAGATCGAATGGCTGGACCTGGAAGGCTGCCAGCGCATTGGCGACGATGTGGTGCCTTTGCTCGCCTCGTTTCGCAATCTCCAGCGCGTGGACCTGGCTGGAACTCAAGTCACACAAAAGGGCGTAGAAGAACTAAAACGCGCTAAGCCGGACTGCAAGATTCTGGCTGGCAGCTTGGACGCTGCGAAAAAGGCTGAAGAGCCGGAGCACTGAGGTTGGCAGGCGAAAGCGCCTGCCCCACGCCTGCCGACCATCTAAGTCAGCACTTGAGTAAGTTTACGATTGTAAGTGGGGAACGTTCCGATGCCGGCGTGCATTACATCATCGGCGAGGGTTACATACAGGTCGCCGACTGTGCCGGTGTATTCCGTGTGCATACCGGTGGCCAGCCGTCCGGCGTGTCCGGCTACTATCAGACCCAGCCCATTGTTCTTGTGCGGATTGGCTTCCGCATGTTCGTGTACATAGACCAGGCAGCAGTGATCCAGCAGAGTCCCATCGCCTTCCGGAGTGGACTTCAGACGGCCTAGCAAGTATGCAAACTCTTCGCAATGCCACTTGCAAATATCGCGCAGAATGCGCTGCCCTGCCTCGCCGTCGGCGCCCGGCGCTCTACCATCGGCATGCGTGTAGTCGTGATGCCGCGCAGCCGTGTAACCGAGCCACGGGAAGCGGCAGATGCTCTGGCACTTGGTCAGCATGTACGACGCCACCCGCGTCTGGCGCGTGATCAAGGCCTGCGCTAATAGATCACTCTGGAGCTTGGCGATCCTCGGCCAGTCCTTCATGTCCTCGTATTCTGGCGGATCGATGCGGCGGTACTCGGGAGGCAGGCTGGTGATGGAGCGCTCCACATCGCGCACCGAAGCCAAGTGCTCTTCCACGCGTGCCTGATCGTCCTTGGGCAGGTTCTTTTTCAATGCGGCGGCGTCTTCCAGCACCACGTCCAGAATGCTGCGCTTGCGGTTGATCCAGCCTTCTTCGCGGCGGCCGAACAGGCGATCGAAGAGCCGGTCCGGGAGCATTTCGGGAGGCAGCGCACGATCCATGGCCGTCCAGCTCATGTTGCGCTGAATGCTTTCGCCGAAGGATTCCTGCGCGACGCCGAGTTGCAGGGAACGAAAGCGGGATTCGCCGCCGATCTTTCTGGCGATCACTTGATCGATAGAGGCGCCGCCTGCGCCGCGGCTGGTGAACGGCGTGCAAGTCATCAGGCCGCTCATCGAGTTGTGATGGCCGTTGCCTGGTCCGGGCAGGCCCGCGGCATAGTTGTCGAGCCCGCTGATCACGTGGATATCGTCGCGAAAAGGCGCCAGAGGAGCGAGGCATGGCGTCAGGCGAAAGCCGGGACCGGTCTCGGCCGGAATCCAGTAACGCTCTGGAATTCCGTTGCCGTTGAACCACAGCACGAAACGGTTTTCGATAGGCGCTTCCGCCACTTTACCGGTAGCTGCACGCTCTGCCGCATAGGCGGTGCCGGTGGAGTTGAACATCGATACCAGCGGCGGCAAACCAATCCAGGCGCCACCCGTCAGCGTGAAACCCTTGAGTAACTTTCGGCGCGAGACAGTAGCGCGCTTAGTTATTACGTGCGACATGCACGATCCCTTCCTCGTCCGGAAATTCCCGGCCGCGTGCTATAGCAATTATAAGTTCTTGGAAGCGGAATTGCGAATTCCGAAATTGTTCCAAGGCCCGCAGGATGACGGGATAGTCGGTTGGCGTCTCCATGCGCCCGGCCGTGTAGCGGAAGTACTGCTTCACCATGCACTCCTGGCACTGTGGCGTCTTCGCCAGCACCGCACCGAGCTCGCGCGGCGACGAAAAGTGTGAGTCGGGTATGCCGGCCACAAAGCCATTGGTGTCCATGGCCAGATTTACGCTCTTGGGTGGCTGACGTCTGCCGCCGGCTTCGTGACCCCCGTAAAAGCGGAGCTCATATTTATCCCGCCGCGCGCCCACGGCGTCAAATTTCTCGAAGCCGAATCCGATGGGGTCAATTAAATTGTGACAAGTGGCGCAGACCGGGTTCGACTCGTGCTCGCTCATACGATCGCGATTGGTCTGGGGATGAGCTTCCGTGGATGGCGCAAGATTGGTATTCACGCTGGCTGGAGGCGGAGGCACATGCTGGCAGAGGAACTGCTCACGCACGAAAAGTCCGCGGCCGGTCAGCGAGGTGTCATCCGGTTTGGCCGATAGCGCCAGGAACAGCGCCTGCCCCAGCAAGCCGGCGCGTTCGGAGTCCAACGGGAAATCGGTGCGCACAAATTCCTGGGCCGGCGCGGGCACGCCGTAGATCGAAGCCAGATCAGCGTTTACAAACCCGTAGTTCGCCGTGAAAGCTTCCATGAAATTGCGGTTGCTCCACACTAAGTCAGCGACGAATTGCCGCGCCTCTTCGGTCATGGCCACCGCCGTCTCGCGGCTGAACTTGGGATATCGCCGGCGATCGCGGCTACTGGTGAGGATTCGGTCGAAGCGCAGCCACTCGGAAGTGAACTCATCCAGAGCCTGGCGCGCACGCGGGTCCTGCAGCATGCGGCGAGATATTTTTTCGATGCCGGCGGGCGTTGAGAGTTCACCATTAGCTGCCGCGTCCATCAAAGCCACATCCGGCATGCTATCCCAAAGCATGTAGGACAACCGGCTGGCAGCGGCGTAGGGTTTCCACTTGGGGTTGGATGTTGCGTCCAGCCGAAAGAGAAAATCCGGCGACTGCAGCATCGCTTCTACTACCAGCTGCGCGCCCTTCATAAAATCGGTTTCGCTCGCGAACAGCCGCGTATAGCGCTTTACCTCGCCGGTATCCAGCGGTCTCCGAAATGCCCGCTGCCCGAAGCTCCGAATGAACTTGACGCGGCACTCCTCAGATGGCTTGCAAGGGATCAAACCGTGCGTGTCGCCGTTGCGGAAGGCATTGCGCGCTGCATTTTGGGCGAGCTTCTCCGCAGCCGTGCTGTACGCTTCCGCGAGCAGTGGAGACAGGTTCTGCGCATTGTACTGATCCTTGAATCCATCCACGAAATCTTCGGACGGAAACTGGATCGCGGGCGCCGTTTGGTCACCTAACAGATCGCGGACCGTGTTGTTGTACTGGCTGTGCGTCAGCCGGCGGAGCACGGCATTGGGCGCGCCGGGGCTACCGTTATTGGAGACTTGGTCCACGTCGTTATACTTCATGGCTTTCGCCAACGCATCGCCCGAGAGCGATGCCAGCGTCTGAATCCACGCTTTGAGGACGGCTTCTTCGGGACTGCCTGGCTTGATCCGCAGACCACCGGTGTGCGGGACGCGCAGTGTTGGCTTCTTCAGAAGTAACGAATCATCCGGATGATCGCGGTCCACCAGCCTGACGAGCGAATTGCCGAAAGCCTCAATACGATCCGGAGTGGCGTCGGCATCCGGGAAGTGCAGCCTGGTTGCGGAGGCGACGCCGTTGCTGTTGTGACACGCAGCACATCCCGCATCCTTGAGAATCGGGTAGAGCTGGTTGGAGAACGAGCCGGTTTGGCCGAATGCTGCCGAAGCGAGACATATCCAACAGAGCAGGTACCTCACTATCCCAGTTTAGCCCACGTGTGCAGTTCACGACGGCGGTGAGCATTGGCGATTCGGAGGCCGCACCTGCCAGTGTACGGATGGGAAAGCGGTTGCCGTTGGGACTCGGCACGTAGCGCCAGTTTTGCGCAGCTGGATTTGTTCCGGCGTGAATTCAAATTGCATTCGCCGTCAGGTGAAGATCTGGTTCGACAGGAGCCTCGAGGGGCGGGATGTCCGAGAACCGTTTGAGAAACGATCGAGCTACGATCGGATCGTGCGCTTCGAGGTATTGGGTTCGTTTTGCAATTTCGTTTGCGGAGGAGAGGGGCGGGACGTTATTGCGGAGCGGAGCGGGAAGGCTCGATTGAATAACGGCATTCGTTTGCAGGGTCTTGAGCTCCTTGAGGCAGCGGTGGAAGCATCGCTCGATGCGGGTGTGGTGGCGGGCTAGACGGGCGAGCTGGTTTTGGAGGTCGTGGTTGGCGAGGAGATCCTGGTAGGACGACTCGGCGCAGAGCTCGGCTTCCATGCGGCCGATGCGGCGAAGATTCCAGGCTGCGGCTACGAGTTGGTTGAACAGAGTTTGCTGGATGGCGCCTTGGGGTTTGACGTCGGCTTGGTATTGGGCGAGTAGATCGTCGAACTCTGGTTGTTCGCCGGGGGCGATGATGACTTCGCGGGCGGTTAGGCCATGTTTCGAGGCATTCTGCGAGGACCGGGTTTTTCCTTCGGGGGTGCGGGGTCCGGTGGAATGTTGCGCGTTGGCGGAGTTGGCCGCGAGTTGAGCGGGGGAAGTGGACATGGTTGATCTCCGGTGTTTATGGTAGGGGCTTGGTGGGCCGCCGGATGGGGATGGCGCGAATAAGTTGCGGTGGGGGTGGGAGATTGGGTTGGGGGTGGGTGGTGATTGAGTGGCGCCGCATCCGCAGTATGGGCGTTAGACGTCTGCCGCTAGCGAACTGCCTGCCGCTAGCCAACTGCTCGAAACAGGAACCGCGCGCCGCAAATCAGGTACTAGCGCGCGATGCGTATTCCGGTTTCTTGCGGATCTCGCGCCAATACTCTTCGCGAACATCATCATCGATTTCGACAGGCAAACCGCCGGGGCAATAAAGGCGGTCGCGCCCATCCCGGCGTGGGCCATGGGACCGCTCGGCCCGGCCTCGCATAAGAAAGCATAGCCAGACAAGGAGGCCACTTGAATCGTCGGCTCATCCCCGCCGCTACTTGGTCGTCTAACGCCGGTCCCGTTGTTGTTGGCCAGTCCGTGCGAGCCAGAAGTCTACGATTCTGCTGATTTCGACTATTCAAAAAACAGCCACCAAGAGATTCATCGAAGGTCTGGCGCAGTGTTGCTACCCAAACAATATGCGACACCGGTGTCACCATTACCACTCATATAATGGGCGAGGGCGATGAAGATTCGTGACATCATTAAGCGGATCGAAATGGATGGCTGGCATATGGTTCGCCCAGCCGGAAGTCATCGGCAATACAAGCATCCGACGAAACCAGGAAACGTAACGGTGGCGGCGCATCCCTCAACGGATCTGCCGCCCCAAACGCTCAAGAGCATTCTGCGGCAAGCGGGCTTGGAAAACTAGGTAGTGTCCAAAAAGTGCGTGAAACGCGAAATTGCTAAGCAAAGTGGGTGTCTTGTTTGAGATACTGGTTAACGTTCGATGACACCCCGCGAATTCATTCAGAAGTGGTCCGCATCGTCTTTGAAAGAACGATCCGCATCACATGAACATTTTCTTGATCTTTGTCGGATTTTGGACCAGCCGACGCCCGCCGAAGTCGATCCGCACGGCGAGTTCTATACGTTTGACCGAGGCGCTAAGAAGATAGGTGGCGGCGACGGTTGGGCCGATGTGTGGAAGCGCGGATACTTCGGCTGGGAGTACAAGGGCAAGGACAAAAACCTAAACGATGCATATGCACAACTTCAGCGATATGCTGTGGCATTAGAAAACCCTCCCCTACTTGTGGTCTCAGATATGGAAACATTCGTTATCCATACGAATTTCACAAATACCGTTCACGAGCAGCATACGTTGACTCTTGAAGACTTGGAAAGGGAAGACAGTAGGCGCATTCTTAGGTGGGTATTTACCGATCCCGATCAACTAAAACCAGGGAAGACACGCGAGAAGCTTACGGAAGAGGCTGCATCTGCATTCACGCAACTAGCGCTTAAACTGCGCGATGAAAACCACTACGATCCTCAGGCCGTCGCACACTTTTTGACAAAGATCCTATTCTGCTTTTTCGCTGAAGATATACAAATACTACCTCCGGGTTTGTTCTCTAAGTTGCTTGATGCCACGAGCACAAAGCCGGACTTGTTTGTTTCGATGGCAAGTAGTCTCTTTGAAGCAATGAAAAGTGGCACCAATTTTGGCGCAGACAAAATTGATTGGTTCAATGGCGGATTGTTCAACGACAATGCGGCCCTTCCCCTAGATTATGCAGATATTCAATTGCTTCGAAATGTCTCAAGAAAAGACTGGAGCGCTATTGAACCGTCGATTTTTGGAACGCTGTTTGAGCGTGGTTTAGATCCAGACAAGAGAAGTCAGTTGGGAGCGCACTACACCGATAGAGCTTCCATCGAGCGTATCGTTCAGCCAGTTGTACTTGACCCGTTAGAGCGGGAGTGGGCAGAAACAAGAGGCAAACTTGACTATCTACAAACGCGTGGACGCGAAAAGGATCAGGAGGCGTCTAGTCACCTTACGCCCATTAAAGCCAGGCCAGTGGCGAAGAATGCTGCCACACGGGCATATAAAGAAGCCCAACGAGAGTTCACATCATTCCTTGATCGGCTGGCGTCATTCAGGGTTTTAGACCCGGCGTGCGGATCTGGCAATTTTTTATACGTGGCGCTTCAAGGATTGCACGATTTGGAACATCGCGCGTTGGTCGAAGGTGACGCCATGGGGTTGCATCCTCGTTTCCCTCAGGTCAGTCCCGAAGTTGTATTGGGCATCGAGAAAAACCTTTATGCCGCAGAATTGTCGCGTGTCACTATTTGGATCGGCGATATCCAATGGGTCTTAAACCACGGCTACGAACTAAACAAGGACCCAATTCTCAGAAGCCTTGATCAGATTTCATGCCGTGATGCGTTGATGAACGATGACGGGACTGAGGCGGAATGGCCGACGGTTGATGTGATCGTTGGTAATCCGCCTTACGTTGGCGGCAACAAAATACGTCAAGAACTTGGTAGCAAATATGTGGATCCGCTTTTCAAACTGTTCGATGGTAGGCTTTCTGGCTTCAGCGACCTCGTGTGTTATTGGTTTGAAAAAGCACGCGAGATGATAGGCAATAAAACGGCAAAGCGGGTGGGCTTGTTGGCTACCCAATCAATAAGGGGCGGGGTTAACAGAAAGGTGTTGGAGGATATAAAAAAGACTGGCGACATATTCATGGCATGGAAGGATGAGCCTTGGCTGCTTGATGGGGCCACGGTCCACGTCGCCTTTGTGGGTTTTGATGACGGCACTGAACAACTTCGGACCCTTGATGGACATCAGGTCCTTACCATCAATGCAGATCTGACACATTCCGCTGCGGATCTGACTAAGGCGTCATCCTTGCCAGAAAACTTAGGTTTGTGGGCGTACGGTTCCCAGCAGAAAGGCTCATTTGATATTTCGGCGGAGCTTGCAAAAGAATTGTTGTCCCGTAAGAACCCTTTAGGCCGAACGAATTCCGATGTCGTTAAGCCGAGCGTGAATGGATTGCAACTTCTACAGCGCCATGATGAGAGTTGGGTAATTGATTTTGGCGAAGATATGCCCGTGTCCGACGCCGCACTCTATGAAGCACCTTTTGAATACGTAAAGCGGGTAGTCAAAGCCGAACGCGCTGACAGATCTGAACGCCGTCAACAGGCCCTATGGTGGCTACACGCTAGACCTTCGCCTAAGTACCGCAAGATGCTTCGCGAACAATCACGTTATATTGCCACGCCGGTGGTGTCAAAGCACCGCGTGTTCGTCTGGCTGGACAATCAAGTGCTTAATCGACCATGCAATCGTGGCCTTTGCCAGGACCGATGACTACTTTTTTGGCGTCCTTCATTCCTGCGTTCATGAATGGTGGGCAAGGAGAAAAGGCACACAGGTTCGAGATGCAGAGAGCGGGTTTCGATATACTCCCAGTTCGACTTTCGATACCTTCCCGATGCCATGGACACCGGGCGCTGAGCCAGACGATGACGATTTGCTGAATGCAATATCCTATGCTGCGCAGCAATTGATTGAAAGACGTGATTCGTGGCTGACACCGGAGGGCGCAACAGCCGAAGATCTACGCGAACGGACGTTGACAAATCTCTACAACCTTAACCCGCAATGGCTACTTGACGCTCATTCCGCGCTCAATAAGGCGGTTCTGTCTGCATATGGCTGGCCGGCGAATAGCAGCGAAGATGAGACGCTAGAGAAGCTGTTGGCGCTTAACCGGAAACGGGCAGCCAAACCGCCAGAATTCCGGGCGTAGCCCTTCGGAAGCCTTTGTCGGCTCAGCGCACCTTTAGGACGCTACCGAAAACTAAATCGCTGCTCTCGGTGTTGTAATAGCAGTAGATGGAGTATCTCGTCATCTACGAAAAGGGACCTACGTCCTGGGGTGCTTATGTGCCCGATCTGCCAGGGTGCGTCGCAGCCGGGGAAACCCAGGAAGAGGTTCGTGAACTTATCGAAGGCGCAATCGATCTTCACCTTCGTGGAATGCGTGAGGACGGCGACCCTATCCCTGAACCTACGGCAGTTGCGGCTGGCTTCGTGGATACCACGAGGCGACCTGGACGAGCCGGGTGAAGGCAGCGCATGGCGCTGCCCCACATGGCTGAGAAATGTAGAAACTCCAGGGCCTAGCAGAGCCAGGTGAACATCCGCAACACGCTTCCTGCGTCAGAGCGATGGCCTGTCAAAAATGCAGCTTCAGTGCAAACTGGATTTCTCTCTGCGGCAGCACCGTTGAGGTGATTACGCCCGTGGCTCCCGGACCGTCCGTGATATAAGGGTCGGGCTGTGCGAAAACCGCGTGGTTAAACACGTTGAAGAACTCCGCTCGGAACTCCAGGGCTTGATGCTCAGTGATAGCAAACATCTTGCGGAGCGCCGTGTCGCTGGTCACGCCACCAGGGCCAAGGAGAACATTCTTTCCGGAATTTCCAAAAGCGTAGCCTGTCGGCAAGGGAAAACAGCTCGTGTCAAACCAGTTGTTGATGGTCCGCTGGCCGGAAGGCAGATTACCGTTGCATGTGCGGTCCGTCCGAAGCAGCCCGATGGAGCCCGTGTTAGAAGGATCGTAACCCATCAAGGGTGAAAAATAGAAGCCGCTATGCAAGGTGAAGATTCCTCCCAGGTGCCATCCGCCCAGGATTAGATCCGCCACGCGGCTGGAGTTGAGGAAACGCTGGCCCTTTCCCACCGGCAACTGATAATCGAAGCTGGAAACCCAACGGAATTTCTGATTGAAATCCGATGGACCCCGTTCGGCCGCCACGTTGTAGGAGTTCTGCGGCCAGGGCGCGTTGCAACAGATTTCCGGCTGGTCGTTCATCGACTTGCTGTAGGTGAAGGAACTGAGGAACATCAATCCGTTCGAGAGACGTTTCTCTGCCTTGATCTCGAGCGCCGAGTAATTGGAGTTCCCGCGGTTCACGATGTCGGTAAAAGGTCCGTACTGCGGATAGGGCCGACGCGACTGAATGGCGCCTGGACCCGGTACCGGATCCTGGTTCGGATCGAGCAGTGTCTGCAGGTGAGTGGACTTCGAACCGACGTAGGCAACTTCGAACAGAATTTTGCCAGGCAGTTGCTGCTGGATGTTGAAATTCCACTCATCCAGAACCGGCGCGTGGAGATGCGAGCCGGCGCCGGAGCCGGAAGCTGTGACGCTCGCGTCTATTGCCTGACTTGGATTCAGCGACGGAAATCCCTTCGAGACCGTCAGGATTGGCGTAATGCCGTCACTGATGAAAGTGGGCTGATAGAAGAACGGCAGGTTGTAGGCGAGTTGCAGAGGATCGCCCGTGCGAATCTCCTGATAGCTGAAGAACCGCCCGTAACCCGAACGGATGACGGTGTTCTTGAAGGGATTCCAGGCGAAGCCAACGCGCGGGGCAAAGTCGGTCTTGTCTGTGAATACCAGGCCGGCGGAAGCGCCGTTCTGTCCGGCCACTACCAACTGTCCAGTCGCGAAATCGAAGTTGCTCTGCCGATTGTGCGCCTCGGTGATGGGCGTGCTGTAATCGTAGCGAACGCCCAGGTTCAACGTCAGTTTGCTTGAGACCTGGTAGTCATCCTGAATGAAGCCTCCGTAAGTTTGCTGGCGGTTTCCGAAATACGTCAGCGTGGAAATGGTGGAGCTGGTGGGAAGGCCGAGTAGCATGTCGGCGAGTCCGCTGCCGCTGCCGTCTCCGGAGCTGGGCGAATCCGCAGTGAACTCCCCGGTGAATCCGAAGGAGCCACGTGGTTGGCCGATCTGGAACAGATTGAACTGGCTCCAGTGCAATTCCGGCCCCATTTTCAGGGAGTGCTTTCCATGCACGATGCTGAGCGTGTCGCCGTATTGGAATTCCTGGCTGGTGCTGGTGGTTGGCGTATAGCCCGGCTCGCCGAGTGTGTGAAACGCATTGATCTGAAATAGCGTCAAGCCATTCACCGTGGCATTATCCGGAACGCCGGGAACCGCGAGGCCGGCGGACGGATATTTTTGTCCATAGGCCGGGGTGTTGTCGACGTAATGCGCCCGGTTGAATCCTATACGCACCTCGTTGACCATCGTGGGGCTGATGGAGAACGTATACCCGATCGCGGCGCCACGAGTATCTTCGATGTAATTGCCGGTGCTGTAGCTGCCACCGTCGGCCAGGCCTGGTAATGGGGGCTGCTGAAAACGATTTATCTGGCTCCAGGAAAACCGGGCGAAGATCTGCTGCCGGGCGGAGAAGTTGTGATCCATGCGGCCATCCCCCTGGTCGATCTGTTCAGTACCAGGAGCATTCACGACGTAATTATTGGCCAGCGCTCCGGGCACGTTCGGCGCCGGATATAACTTCGCGACGGCAGAGCTGATTGGATCGAGCCGTGACGCTGGAATGATGTTTCCAGCAAAAGGCGTGCGAACCGTTTGGCCGTTGACGGTAGTGGTGCTCTGCGGGTCGAAGATCTGGCCGGCCGGTGCACCCGCCAAGAGAGTGCTGAAGTTACCGCCGATCTCAGCCGGAGTAGGAACCGTGGAAATGTCGGTCTGAGACGTTCCAATGCGCGTTCCTTGATAATCCACGAAGAAAAACGTCTTGTTTCGCCGGATGGGGCCTCCCAGTGTCCCGCCAAACTGGTTCTGCCGGAAAGGCGCCTTGGGCTGATCCGCGGGCGCGAAGAATCCGCGCGCGTCCAGCGCCGAATTTCGCAAGAACTCAAACGCCGTCCCATGAAAGGCGTTGGTGCCTGATTTGATAGTGGCGTTGATGACTGCACCACCGCTGCGCCCGAACTCCGCCGAGTAGCCGCTGGTCTGAACCTTGAACTCCTGGATTGCATCCACGTTCGTCGACAGAATGTTGCCCGCGTTGTCATTGGAGTTGTTGTCGATGCCGTCCAGCATGAAGTTGTTCAAGTTTCCGCGCGTACCATTCACGGCGAATGCACCACCAGCGTTGCCGTTGGTAGCAGTGGTGGACCCGTTGATACCTCCACCGTTTTCAGTGATCTTGATAACGCCGGTGGTCAGAGTGGCCAACTGAGTGTAATCGCGGCCGTTCAAGGGCATATCCGTGATCTGCTGGCTTGCAACCACGTCGCCGAGCGCGGAGGTTTCCGTCTCTATCACCGGAACGGATTCTTGCACGTTCACTGCTTCGTTCACCGAACCTACCTGCATGGTGAAGTCTACGCGCAACCGGTCCTGAACCTGGAGCACGATGCCGGAGTGCGTCTCCGTCTTGAAGCCCGGCGCCTCCACGGCAACCGTGTAATTTCCGATCCGAAGAGGCGTGACGACAAAGTTGCCTGTAGAATCCGTGCGCGCCATCGTCTTTGTACCGGTGTCAGTCTCGGTGACTGTGATGGTCCCGCCGACGATCACGGCGCTACTGGAGTCACGCACGGTACCGACAATTGTTGCGGTGTCGGCCTGACCATAAGCTAGCGTCCCCAAAAGCAACGCTATGACGACCAAATAAATTGCAGAGTGATTGCAGTTTCGCACGGTGTACCCTGAGCTCCTCGTCCGTAGGCTGAGACTTTCACCTACTTACTACGTTTGGCCAATGTTACAAGAAAACGAAAGGGCTGTCAATCTAAATTACAGTCACCCGCAAGCAATAGAAAGTAATCGCAACCGACCCTAGTTGTCGGCTAGAATGGGACCACGATGATCCAGCGACGTATCTTATTGATCGGTGCGATGGCAGTGACGGCCCAGCTCGGCAGCGCTCAGGTTGCCGCACGCGTAGAAGGCAAAAACATACGCATCGAGTTCGACCAGGCGATGCATAGCCGCGTGGTGGCACTCTTCGATGGCCGGGAAGAAGTGATCGGAGACTTTACGCCATCGGAAACAATTCAGGTGGCGGGCGTGGACGTGAAGGATTTCACGATGCAGGGATCGAAGAGCGACGCGGGGGGAAGTCACCAGATTTGGGGCACGGCAGGGTCGCTGAGAAAAGAGGTGCGGATAGGCATTGAGCAAGATTTTCCGCGAGTCGCTTTTTTCACAACGAGCTACACGAATACAGGAACCACCGACCTGCAGATAACCGGCTGGACCAATCAGCATTATGCGATCGCGGCGGCTGGTTCGACTGGGCAGCCCGCGTTCTGGTCCTACCAGAGCGGCTCCTACGAGAAACGGCCGGATTGGGTACTGCCATTGAAGCCTGGTTTCAAGCAAGAGAATTACATGGGGATGAACCAGCCCGATTATGGCGGCGGAACACCGGTTGTGGATGTGTGGCGTCGCGATGTGGGAATCGCTGTGGGGCACCTGGAAAGGGCGCCCAAGCTGGTTTCGCTGCCCGTGACGATGCCGGATTCAGAGCATGCAACGGTAGCGGTGGAGTTCAAGCACAATTTCGTGCTGAAGCCGGGCGAAACGCTCAAGACATTCCCGACGTTCGTCGCGGTTCACAAGGGCGATTATTTTCAGGCTCTGCGCGACTATCGCGACAAGATGATCGGACTGGGGGTGCGCTTCAACGCGGCGCCTGAAAGCGCATTTGATCCTATCTGGTGCGCGTGGGGCTATGGACGGAAGATGACGACGAGCCAACTTTACGGCGCGTTGCCGATGGTCAAGAAGCTGGGGTTCACCTGGGTCACATTGGATGACGGATGGCAGACCGCGCAAGGCGATTGGTTTTTGAATCCGCACAAATATCCGAACGGCGATGCCGACATGCGCGCGTTGGTCGACAAAATCCATGCGGAAGGTTTCAAAGCTCAATTGTGGTGGGCGCCGTTGGCCGCCGATCCCGGCACGGAGCTGCTGAATAAGCATCCGGAAATGCTGTTGCTCAACGCTGACGGAAGTAAGCAGAAGATTTCTTATTGGAACTCCTTTTATCTTTGTCCGGCCGATCCGGCGGTGGTGGAATATCACAAAGCGATTGTGGTGAAAGCCATACGTGACTGGGGCTTCGACGGCTTGAAGCTGGATGGCCAGCACATGAACGGCGCACCGCCCTGCTACAATCCGGCGCACAAACACGCGAGGCCGGAGGAATCGGTGGAGGCAATGCCGAAGTTTTTCCAGGCCATCTATGAGACGGCGCTCCAGATCAAGCCGGAAGCTCTGGTGGAGTTCTGCCCTTGCGGCACGGGCTATAACTTCTTCACGCTGCCGTTCATGAACATGACGGTTGCTTCGGATCCTGAATCAGCGTGGCAGGTGCGGCTGAAAGGCAAGACTCTGAAAGCGCTGCAAGGCGATTCCATGGCGTATTTTGGCGATCACGTGGATATGGTCAAGGATGATTTCGCGTCCACGGTTGGCGTGGGTGGCGTAGTAGGGACGAACTTTCGTTGGCCGGAGAAATCGGGGTCGGATTCGAGGGAAGGAAAAGACCTGACGCCCGCGCGCGAACAACTTTTTGCAAAATGGATCGGGATTTATAAAGCGAAAATGCTGTCGCGCGGAGAATACTTGGGAACTTTATACGACATCGGTTTCGACCGGCCGGAAACGCACGCGATAAGCAAGGACGGAAGGCTCTATTACGCGTTCTACGCTCCGCAATGGAGCGGCAAGGTGACGCTGCGCGGTCTTGCGGAGCGCAACTATCGAGTAACTGATTACGTGGACGGCAAGGATCTTGGAATCGTTCACGGTCCTGTGGCGACACTGGATGTCAAATTCGACAAGCATCTGTTGATCGAGGCCAAGCCTGAATAGGGGAAGCATGAATCGACGAACATTTCTGCAGGCCGCCGGCGTCGCGGGATCCGCTGCGCTCGCACCCGGCGCCATCCCGGAACACAATTGGGAGAAATACGATTGGGGGTCTGGTCCCGCCGTCCAGGACAGGTTGTACCAGGGACCGTTTCCGCAATATTCCACGGAAGCCGTGGTTCCCGATAGCGACGTGGTGATGGTGACCACGCCGTCCGCAGAAATTGTTCCTAATTACGGCATGGGACTGGTGATTTACGTTTCCGGCGATACCGGACCACCGCACCTCGCCGGCGAGAGTCTGGAAAAGTCGATCGAAGATCTGGTGAAAATTCCGTTCACCCAGAAGATTTACATCCGGCCCAACTGGAGAGAAATCCAGAAGACGCCCGGCAAACTGGATTTCCCAGATTGGTGGAAGATCACGTTCGATCTGGCCAAGCAATATAACAAGCGGGTCGGGTTTCGCATCATGCTGGAGAATCCTGATTTTCCTGAGCCGGGAATGCCCGAGTTTCTCATGAGCAAAGTTCCTTACGTGAAGCTCAAGGGAGAGTGGAAAGGCAATCCATCGGAAACGCGCTACCGGAAAGAACACAACATGCCGCGCTACGATCACCCGGCGTATCAGGCTGCGTTTCGCGAATTGAACCAGTTGCTGGCGGCCGAGTTCAACGGCAACCCGTGGGTGGAATACATGGACACCATGATGTACGGGTTCTGGGGCGAAGCGCATAGCTGGCCGTTCGACGGCAATATCTTTTCGAACAATGTCGTGGCCGAACAGACCTGGATGAAAATGTTCGAGACGCAACTGGAGTTGTGGACCAAGGTTCCTCTGGTTACCAACACGCAGCCGGATTTCAGCCACGTCGGGAATGCCGACCTGCTGGACCGGACCATCCGCACTCACAACTGGATTCGCACGGATACCATCTTCATCGAGAACACGCAAATTGAGGCGTTGAGCAACCGTCCGCCTTGGATCGCGGCGCTTTGCGAAGTTGGCATGACGACAGGCGATCCGAAGCATGTGGGAATGGATGAAGGCGTCACTTTGAACGAGAAGATCACCTCGCACGTACTAGATGTGGGCGCCAACTATTGGTCGGTGTGGAATTGGCACAATGAAGCCGCGAAAAACGTTTTGAGCTATTACGACAAATATCCGGAGCCGATTGACCATATCGCGCGACACATCGGCTACCGCATCCGTCCCTCATTCATCTGGAGCTTCGAGCGGGAGGGATCGACGGGCCTTGTGGTTGGTCTCGCGAATAACGGTGTCGCGGGAGTGCCTGGAGTGCTGCGGCTCACCGTATTCAGCGAAGACGGAGCTGTGCATGTCAGCGGCTGCGTGGATCCCGGATATCCGAAGCCGTCGGGCATCCGTCAAGCGATGTTGATGCTGCCGCCCGGAACAGGCTGGAGCGGATTGAGACTGAAAGCCGAGCTGGAGGTGAAGGGCGTTCGTTATCCCGTGAATTGGGCGTGCCGGCAAAAGACGAATGCGGATGGGTCGATAACGCTTGCGCGCAACGTGCGGGCATAGGCATGCTGCATCGGCGTGACATTCTCAAACTGGCAGCACTCCTGACAGACATCGCCTGTCCTTGGCCGGTGGCCGCGGCGGCGCGGCCCAAGCGGGTGATTGTCGCTGGTGCGGGCCTGGCCGGCTTGAGTTGCGCCTGGGAGCTCTGCAAGAGAGGCCACGATGTGGTGGTTCTCGAGGCGTCCAATCGGACCGGCGGCCACGTGCTCACCATTCGTGAAGGCCTCGCGGACGGATTGTACGCCGATGGTGGCGCCGAGCACTTCACCCGGCCCGGCTATGAGCTCTTTCGCAGCTACGTGAAGGAATTCGAGCTTCCTGTTCTCGCATATCCTCATCGGGAAAACATACTGCAGATTGTCAACGGACGCATGGTGAGCGAACAGGAGGCCATCGCGCTCAAGACGTTCGAAGCGAGCGGTTATAACCAGCGCGAGATCGACTACATAACCAAGAAGCATTCCCGGGATCTGACCGAATTGTATCTGGGACGCTATATAGAGAAGATCCGGGACGAGTATCAACCTTTCGGCGTTGGGCTGGACGCGCTGGATGATTGCTCGGTCACGGACCTGCTCCGTCGAGAAGGCGCGTCGGCGGCAGCGATCCGGAGCATCGGTTCAGACGATTCAGCACTGCACGGCATTTGGGGCGAGGCAATTGTGCGGCTGCGCGGTTTGCCCTCGGATCCGCACGAGCTTTATCGTTTGAAGGGTGGCAATCAAGCTCTTCCCGATGCTTTCACTGCTCGCTTGGAGAGCCGCATCCGCAAGAATTGCCCGGTGACGCACATCCAATACGGCGACACAGGCATCACTGTGACCTGCACCGAGGCAGGCGCTATCCAGAAATTCCAAGGCGACTATCTGGTTTGCTCGATGAACGCGATCATCCTTCGCCAGATACCCGTTGATCCTCCGTGGCCGGATGCAAAACGATTCGTGATCGAGAATATGCCGTACACGCTCGAGACGCGGCCGATTTTTCAGTCGCGGACCAAATTCTGGGAGCGGGACGGCTACAGCGGGAACATGGAATTCGCGAGCCCGATTCTAGGGCCTCTGTGGCCGATGGCCGAGGATGTCGCGACCAATCGTGGACTGCTCATCGGCACCGGACAGGCGAGTTCTCCGGCGGATGCCGCTTTCCGCGTTTTCAAGCGTTACGACCCGGGCAAATCCGCGGACATCGATCACATCATGACCATCGATTGGTCGCTAGATAAATGGGCCATGGGATGCCAGGCAAGCGACTATCGGCCAGGGCAACTCCGTAAGTTCTGGCCGGCGTCCATTCAACCCGTGGAACGCGTATATTTCGCCGGAGCCTACTGTGACAATCTGAACTGGGGCATGGAGGCGGCCACGCGCTCGGCTTATCGGGTAGCACGGGCGATCCACGAAGCCTGAACGGCGCGTTGACTCCTTTTTATATACCGGCGGAGTGAATTTGATCGTGTGGTACAATTCCGCAGCGATCGTAGAACATGAAGCCGATTCTCGAAACCGCGGAGTACAAGCGACTGCACGGGGCCTATCCAGGGCGCTTGGTCCGGCCCTGGCGCAAGTGGGGTCCATATATCGCCGACCGCGCCTGGGGCACCGTGCGCGAGGACTACAGCGCCCACGGGACCGCGTGGGACTACCTGACGCACGATCTCGCGCGCAGCAAGGCGTATCGGTGGGGCGAAGACGGCATCGCCGGCCTTTCGGACCGCTACCAGATCCTGGTGTTCGCCCTCGCTTTTTGGAACGGCCGCGATCCAATCCTCAAGGAGCGTCTCTTCGGCCTCAATAGCGGCGAGGGAAATCACGGCGAGGACGTCAAAGAATATTATTACTACCTCGATAACACTCCCTCTCACAGCTACCAGAAGATGCTGTACAAATACCCGCAGCGGGAGTTTCCGTACGGATGGCTAGTGGAAGAAAACCGCAGACGCGCAGGCCATGGTCCCGAGTTCGAGTTGATCGATACCGGCATCTTCGACGATGACCGCTATTTCGATGTCTTCGTGGAGTACGCCAAAACGTCCGAAGAAGACATCTGCATTCGCATCGAAGCTTTCAATCGCGGCCCAGAGGATGCCGAACTACACCTGTTACCGCATCTGTGGTTCCGCAATAGCTGGGCTTGGAGCGATCCAGCCGGGCCCGAGCCGACGATTGTTCTCGGAAAAAGCAGCAGCGGCCTCATCGACCTTCAGGCGGACGATCGCAGCGCGCTGCCACCCAAAAACCTGCGCGACATCTACCAGCTCGGCCTGCGCCATCTCTACGCCGATGGCCATGGAACGCCGCTGTTCACTTACAACGAAACCAACGCGCCGCGAGTATATGGACCAGGCAACGTCAGCCGGAAGTTATATGCAAAGGACGCTTTCCACCGCTACATCGTCAACGGCGAGCACGGCCTGGTGAATCCGTCCGAAGAAGGCACCAAGGCCTGCATCGATTACAAGCTGCGTATCCCGCCGGGCCAGTCCGCAGTGTTACGCTTGCGCCTCACTCCCGGCCAATTCAACGATCCTCTTGCCGCGGTGGACGACATTGTCGCGGAGCGCAAACGCGAGGCGGATCTGTTCTACAACGCCGTCCATCCTCCACGCGCGACCGAAGAAGAGCGCATGATCCAGCGGCAGGCCTTTGCGGGCTTGCTCTGGAGTAAGCAAATGTTCTACTACGATGTGAACCTCTGGCTGGAGGGCGACAACCCGAAGTCGCCGCCACCGGATTCCCGCTGGCACGGCCGCAACCTCCACTGGCGCCATCTGAACTCCATGCGCATTTTGTCCATGCCCGACAAGTGGGAATATCCGTGGTTTGCAGCCTGGGACCTGGCGTTTCAGTGCACCACCATGGCCCTCATCGATCCGGGCTTCGCTGCGGATAATCTCTGGTTCCTCCTGTTCGAGCAGTTTCAACACACCAATGGACAGATCCCTGCCTACGAATGGGAATTCTCGGATCTCAATCCGCCGGTGCATGCCTGGGCGGTCTGGCGGGTTTACGAGATCGAGCGCGACCGCACCGGCTACTCCAACCGCGAGTTTCTGGAGAAATGCTTCCACAAGTTGCTCATCAATTTCGCGTGGTGGGTCAACAAGGTGGATAGCCAGGGTAACAACGTCTTCGAGGGCGGCTTCCTCGGACTGGACAACATCACAGTGGTCGACCGCAGCGAAAAGCTCCCCAACGGCGCGATTCTGGAGCAATCCGATGGCACCGGTTGGATGGCGTTCTTCTGCATCTACATGATGCACATCGCGCTCGAGCTGGCCAAGGAAAACCCAACCTACGAGAGCCTCGCCACCAAGTTCTTCCAGCACTACACCTTCATCGGCAAGGCGATGAAGAACATTGGCGGGCGCGATTTTCAGCTTTGGGACGACAAGGAAGGCTTCTTCTACGATGTGCTGCGCTATCCCAACGGAGAGTTCCATCGTTTCCGTGTGCGCTCGCTGGTGGGACTGATCCCGATTTTTGCCGTAGACGTGCTTACCGAGGAGGAGCTAAAGCAGCATTCCGAATTCACCGCCGACCTCCAATGGTTTTTGCGCAACCGGCAGGCGCTAGCCAAGCACGCCTGCATCCCGGACACGCGCGATGGCAAGGACATCCTGACACTATCCATCGTCGATCGCGAGCAACTGAAGCGGCTGCTGGAGCGCATTTGGGACAGCAGCGAATTTCTATCGGGCTACGGCATTCGCAGTCTTTCGAAATACCATCGGGAGCACCCGTTCGCGTTTGGCTCGAGCGTGGTGCGATATGAACCGGCCGAAGAAGATATCAAGCTGAAAGGCGGCAACTCCAACTGGCGGGGGCCCATTTGGTTCCCCACCGCCTACCTGATCGTGGAATCGTTGCGCAAGTATTCCGAGGGTTTGGGTCCCGACTTTGGCCTGGAAGGACCGGATGGCAAGGTCACCAACACACGCCAAATGGCGGAAGAGATCGCTAACCGCATGATCAACATTTTCAAGCGCGATCCGAACGGGCACCGGCCAGTATTTGGAGGCGCCCGCAAATTCCAGGAAGACCCGTACTGGCGCGACCATCTGCTGTTCTACGAACACTTCCACGGAGACAATGGCGCGGGCATCGGCGCTAGCCACCAGACGGGATGGACGGCGCTGGTGGCTAATCTCATCGATGAGTGGCGCTCGTAGGCGTGATCGCAGGCCAAGATGGCTGGCGTGATGTGGGGCAGGTTGGCAGCCCAATGCCACTGAGTTTTTGCAAAATTGGGTCTTCGGGCGAAATCGTGGGGCAGACCCCAGGTCTGCGCGGGTCCCCCTGGACCCGCACTTATGCAACGAAATGAACCTCATCCGATCCAAGCGAGCCGACGAGGGCGTCGGCTGCGGTCCAGGGGGACCGCCCCACAGAGCAGCCTAGCCGCAACCAAAACCGGGCCGACGGGGGCGTGATTCCTTGATGTTCAGTGAGGCGCATCGGGAACTTTGTGCCAATTCAGCGTTGCCGGGCGACCCTTCAGGAAGCTGCCGCTGGCGCTGATCAACCCGCCGCGAAGAGTTCCAGTGAGATCGATTCTTGCCAGCCGGGATCCGTCGGCCTGGCTGCGCATCTCAATCTCGATATCGAGGTCGCCGGACCGGGCAACATGGCCATCCAGGAACATGTTGACCTTCTTCTCGCGGCCCATGGTCCACGTGCTGGCGATTTTGCTGCCGCTAATGGTCCCCTTGGCCTGGTAGCAGCGCTCCGGCTCCTTCTTGGTTTCGCCATAACAAATTTGCCCGGAGTACGCGCCATCAAATTGGCCTGCACTCCCGGCGGGTGTGACGGCGGGCGCCTCTGCGGAACGGGCCCCGGCAGCGATTTCGCGCGTACGATCTGCTTTAATCCGCTCTTTTACGGCATAAGACCAATAACCCACACCTGCCACTAGCAGCAGAGCAGCAACGATCCATTGCACCGGACTGATCTTGGCGCCACGAGGCCTCGGAGCGGGAAGCGCGCCGCGGTCCTCAGCTTCCGTGATGGAGAACGTTCGCACCGGTTGCTGGATATTCTTGAAATTCATTTCGCCGAGCGATTGGAACGAGAGCGACAGTTTGTTGCGGATCTGGTCATGAACGCTCCCGGAAATACAGATCCCTCCAGGCTCCGCGGCCGTCTGCAGCCGCGCGGCGACGTTGACGCCATCACCCAGCAGGTCCTGGCCATGCACCATGACATCACCGAGGTTGATCCCAATTCGGAATCTCACCTGGCGGGAGGGAGGCAACTGATCGTTGCGCGTTCGAAGCGCGGCCTGAATGTCGGTGGCGCACCGCACCGCTTCCACCGCGCTATTGAATTCCGCCAGGATCGCATCCCCGGCCGTATTGAAAATGCGCCCGCGGTGCATGGCCACCAGGGACTCGAATACTTGCTTGTGCCCTCGAAATATCCCGAGCGTCTGCTCTTCATCCTCGCCCATCAGAAGGCTGAACTCGGCCACATCCGCCGAAAGAATTGTCGCTAGTTTGCGCTCCAGAAACTGTGCATTTGGGTTGTCGTTTCCGTCGGGCATCTGAGTCGCTTCACGCTCGGATTCGCTGTGTATAGTAGCACTTCCTTTACCAGGTAAAGGATTCGCTACCGCGGCCGATGCCCCGGCCGGCCTGTTGTTTGTTAATTGATCGCAGAGCCGGACCAGGGGG
>PMOK01000163.1 GCA_003162425.1 Bryobacterales bacterium
AGAATCGCCCGATGCGTCAGGAACCCGCACCGACCCCCACCTCGAACCCCTCAACTATAAAAAATGAAGAAACGAACCCAAATCGGCCCTAACATCCACGGACAAAACGACTTCAACGCCACTTCACCCCTACCCACTAGCATCCTCTTCATCCTTCTGTTACACTCGTCTCGAAGACCCTAATAGTATCCCAGTACCCTCCCCAGCGAAAAGTTGCGTTTTCCGGGGTAAGCTTAGATAGCCTTCTGTTATACTGGGGTTTCAGGGTACCGTCTGATCTTGGATGCAGTGTAGATTCTTAGCCTCCGGAGATTCCGCGTGAAACGTACTGGAACCGACGACGCGCTGCGTTGTTCGTTTTGCCACAAAAGTCAGGACGTAGTCGGCAAGTTAATCTCCTCCCCCAACGATTACCCCAGAGCTTACATCTGTGACGAATGCATCGCCGTATGCAATTCGATCCTCGAGGATGATCGGCACGATCAACCTTATGGAGCTCCCCACAAGCTTCCCAAGCCACTGGAGCTAAAGGAATATCTCGATCAGTATGTGATCGGTCAGGACCCCACCAAAAAGAAGCTCGCCGTCGCCGTCTACAACCACTACAAGCGCATTCAGATGAACAAGCAGCGCGGCGCTGAAGTGGAACTCTCCAAGTCGAACATTCTGCTGATCGGACCAACCGGCACCGGCAAAACTCTTCTAGCTCAGACCCTAGCTCGCATTTTGGATGTCCCCTTCGCTATTGTCGATGCCACCACCCTCACTGAGGCTGGCTACGTCGGCGAGGACGTCGAGAACATCATCCTTCGATTGCTTCAGAACTCGGATTGGGACGTCCAGCGCTGCCAGACCGGTATCATCTATATTGACGAGATCGACAAAATCGGCCGCAAGGACGAGAATCCCTCCATNNGGCCGCAAACACCCCCACCAGGAGTTCACACCAGTCGACACCACCAACATCCTCTTCATCTGCGGCGGAGCGTTTGTTGGGCTCGAGAAAGTCATTTCCAAGCGCGTCGGCACCAAATCCATGGGCTTCATCGCCCAGGAAGAAACGCATCGCGGCGAAACTGCCCTGCGTCCCAACCCCAACCGCCGGGACACGGACATGCTCGAAAATGTCCAGCCCGTCGACCTCATCAAGTTCGGCTTCATTCCCGAATTCATAGGCCGCATGCCAGTCGTAGCCGTCCTCGAAGACTTGAGTAAGGAAGCGCTAGTCCAAATCCTAACCAAGCCCAAGAACGCCATCGTCCGGCAGTATCAGAAACTTTTTGAGTTTGAAAATGTTAGACTGAAGTTTAACGACGACGCCCTTGAGGCCATCGCCGCTCTCGCCATGGAGCGGAAGGTCGGCGCAAGGGGCCTGCGCATGATCCTCGAAGATCTGATGCTGGACCTCATGTATTATCTCCCGTCCTACAAAAAGGTCCGCGAGTTCCTGGTGACCAAAGAAATGGTCATGACGCAGAAGATTAACATGGCCCTGTTAGAAAAGGCCGGATAAAAGTTCATCGGTTCATCAGTTCTTCAGTTCTGGAACCGAAGAACCGATGAACTGAAGAACCGAAGAACCGCCGAATGCTTACCTCCAAAGAAAAACCCGACACCAAACGCTTACCAATGATGCCCATACGGGACGTTGTGATCTTCCCGTTTATGATGACGCCCTTCGTCGTCGGACGGGAGTCCAGCGTACGCGCTCTCGAAGAAGCTTTGGCGGCGGATAAGAAAATTTTCCTCGCAACTCAGCACGATGCTTCCGTCGATGAACCCCGGCCCGACGAGATCTATAGCGTAGGTACGGTCGCCAACATCGTCCAGAGTCTCAAACTGCCGGACGGCAATATCAAGGTCCTGGTGGAAGGTGTCGAGCGCGGCAAGATCATCTCGGTGAGCGAGGACGAAGGCTACTTCCGGGCGCTGGTCAAAACTTTCAATTTCAAGGTGGATGCCGGCACTCAGCTCGAAGCCCTGGTAAGCCGCGTCACCGGGCTCTTCGAACAGTACGTTAAGCTCAGCCAGAACCTGAATTACGAAACCATGATCGCCGCCATCCGGGTGGATGAGCCCGGCAAGTTGGCCGACACTGTGGGCGCGAACCTTCAGTTGACCATCGAGGAAAAGCAGGAGCTGCTCGAAATCTTCGATCCCGTCGACCGTCTCACGCGTGTGGCGGAAATGCTGGATATCGAGATTGAAAAGCTCAATGTCGACCGAACCATCCAGGGCCGCGTCAAGCGCCAGATGGAAAAGGCGCAAAAAGAGTATTACCTGAACGAGAAGATCAAGGCCATCCAAAAAGAGCTCGGCCGCGGTGAAAAAAGCGAATTCGACGAGCTGAAAAAGAAGATCGACACCGCCGGCATGACCAAGGACGCCCACGAGAAGGCCAACGCCGAACTCAAGCGCTTGGAAAACATGCCGCCCATGTCCGCCGAATCCACTGTCTCCCGGAATTATCTGGATTGGCTCCTCGCCGTGCCGTGGAAGAAGAAATCCAAGGAAATCCGCGATCTCAAGTTCGCGCAAAACGTGCTTGAGACCGATCATTACGGCCTCGAGAAAATCAAGGAACGTATCCTCGAATTCCTCGCCGTTCGCCGGCTGGTGCAGAATCCCAAGGGATCCATCCTTTGCTTTGTCGGACCTCCCGGCGTCGGCAAAACTTCGCTCGGAATGTCCATCGCAAAAGCAACTGGTCGCAAATTCGTCCGCTTGTCGCTCGGCGGCGTGCGGGACGAAGCCGAAGTACGCGGCCATCGGCGCACTTATATTGGCGCGCTCCCCGGCCAGATCATACAGATGATGAAGAAAGCCGGCACTCGCAATCCCGTGTTCATGCTCGACGAAGTCGACAAAATGTCCATGGATTTCCGCGGCGACCCTTCGGCCGCGCTACTCGAAGTCCTCGATCCGGAACAGAATTATATGTTCGTGGATCATTACCTCGACGTCGAGTACGACTTGAGCCAGGTGTTCTTCATCGCCACCGCCAACGTCCTTCACACTGTCCCGCCCGCTCTGCAGGACCGCATGGAAGTGATCCGGTTGTCCGGCTACACCGAGGCGGAGAAGCTTGAAATCGCCAAGCGATTCCTGGTTCCCAAGCAGTTGAAAGGTACCGGGGTGGCGAAGGAGAATCTCGAGTTCACCGATGAGGGCCTCCAGAGTTTGATTCAGTCCTATACTCGCGAGGCCGGCGTGCGTAACCTGGAACGCGAAATCGGAAACGTCGCCCGCAAGATCGCGCGCAAAGTGGTCAACGCTAGAGGCGATGCCAAGAAATCCACGAACCTGCCTCCCCAGGTCATCCTCACGCCCGAGATCGTCTCCGAATTCCTGGGTCCTCAAAAATTCCGTGATCTCCAAGCCGACAAGAAGAACGAAGTCGGCGCTACGGTTGGATTGGCATGGACCGAGGTGGGTGGTACCATTCTCACCACCGAAGCGGCCGTCATGGAAGGCAAAGGCAAACTGCAGACCACCGGGAAACTGGGCGACGTCATGCAGGAATCCGCCCACGCCGCCATGAGCTACGTTCGCTCCCGCGCCCACCTGCTGGGCATTCCCCGGGATTTTTATCGCAACCTCGATATTCACGTGCATGTCCCCGAAGGCGCCATCCCCAAGGATGGGCCGTCCGCGGGAATCACCATCGCAACCAGCATTTGCAGCGCCTTGACCAACATCCCGGTTCGTTGTAACCTCGCGATGACGGGTGAAATCACCGTCCGCGGCCGGGTGCTCCCCATCGGCGGGCTTAAAGAAAAACTGCTGGCTGCCCACCGCCAGGGAATTTACGAATTGATTCTGCCGAAGGATAATGAGAAGGATCTCCCCGACATCCCAGAGATTATTCGAAAGGAAATGAATCTCCACTTCGTCACAAACATGGATGAAGTGTTGAAGATCGCTCTGGAACGGGAGATCGTCGCGCTGCCGCTGGCCGGCACTGCGCCGCCGCCGGAATTGGTACGCCAGCCGTCGAGCGAAGAACGGATTTCACATTAGGCCGTGGGGCAAGTCTCCGACTTGCCTTCCGTGTTCCCTATTGCTTCAGGGGCCTGATGGACGCGCAATTTGTGGTAAGTGCAGCCCGGCCGGATCAGTTTCCGGCTGAGTCCCTCCCGGAGATCGCTTTTCTGGGAAGGAGCAACGTCGGCAAGTCCAGCTTGTTGAATTGCCTGATTGGGAATGAAAAGCTGGCGTTTACCAGTGCCACCCCGGGCCGCACTCAGTTGATTAATTTTTATCGGGTCGGCGGACAATTCCACTTCGTCGATCTGCCGGGATATGGGTACGCCCGTGTCCCCAAGGACGTAGCATTCCAGTGGAAGCGGCTTATCGAACAATACCTTTTACATCGAAGGTCGTTGGAGCTTTGCTTCCTGATACTCGACGCGCGTCGGGGCTGGATGGAACAGGACCTGGAACTCAAGCAGTGGCTCGAGTTTCATAACCGGCGGTACTTGGTGATCGCCACGAAAACAGACAAGTTGAAAGGTCAGAAAGAACAACGGCTCCAAACGGCCGCCATCCGAAGTCATTCGGATAGCGAGCCTCTGCCGTTCTCGGCGCCTACATGCCGGGGAGTGAGGGAAATTTGGCAAGCGATATCGAAAATCCAGACCCAGCAGCAGTAGCTGCTCCCACCGAAGAGACACCAGACACTAAAACGCCGGCCGCCTCAGCGCCGGAAGGCCAAGAGGCCGAACCATCATCGGGAGACGGCAAAGCCGACGACTCAAAATCGGCCGAAGCCAAGTCCGCCGAGGCCAAGGCGCCGGATCAAGGCCCGCCCCCTCCGGGTGGCCACCGCAAGCACCGCGGCGGCGTTCCCGGCCAAGGCCAGAAGAACGGCACGCTCGACCTGGTGGAGCTCAAGGATATGAGTATCCAGAAGCTCAACCAGATTGCCAAGGATCTGGGAGTCACCGGCACCGCCGGCCTGCGCAAACAGGAGCTGATCTTCAAAATCCTCCAGACCCAGGCCGAAAAGAGCGGTCTCATCTTCTCGGAAGGCGTGCTCGAATGCCTGCCCGATGGATTCGGATTCCTCCGAGCGCCCGAATATAATTACCTGCCTGGACCCGACGACGTCTACGTGTCACCATCGCAGATCCGCCGCTTCGACCTCCGCACCGGCGACACTATCTCCGGGCAAATCCGTCCGCCCAAGGAAGGTGAGCGCTACTTCGCGCTCATCAAAGTGGACGCCATCAATTTCGAGCCGCCCGAGGAAGCCCGCAACAAAATCTTCTTCGATAACCTGACGCCGTTGTATCCCGACGAGCGCCTCAAGCTCGAAACCGCCCGCGACAATTACTCGGGCCGCGTGATGGATCTGCTCACACCCATCGGCAAGGGCCAGCGCGGCCTCATTGTGGCCGCGCCGCGCACCGGCAAGACCATGCTGCTGCAGTCCATCGCCAATTCCATCACCGCCAATCATCCCGAAGTGTCTCTCATCGTGCTCCTGATCGACGAGCGGCCTGAGGAAGTCACCGACATGCAGCGCTCGGTCAAGGGCGAAGTAATCAGTTCCACTTTCGATGAGCCCGCTTCGCGCCACGTCCAAGTGGCTGAAATGGTCATCGAAAAAGCCAAACGCCTGGTGGAGCACAAACGCGATGTCGTGATCCTGCTCGATTCCATCACGCGCCTCGCGCGCGCCTACAACACCGTCGTTCCGCCCTCCGGCAAGGTACTATCGGGCGGCGTCGACTCTAACGCATTGCAGCGTCCCAAGCGATTCTTCGGCGCGGCTCGCAATATCGAAGAAGGCGGCTCGCTCACCATCGTGGCGTCCGCGCTGATCGATACCGGCAGCCGCATGGATGACGTCATCTTCGAGGAATTCAAGGGAACCGGCAACATGGAAATCCACTTGGATCGAAAATTGATGGACAAGCGCGTTTTCCC
>PMOK01000321.1:0-1996 GCA_003162425.1 Bryobacterales bacterium
TTCGAGTACGGCACGCCGCCCGATGGATTCGACTACCTGATCCTCGGCCACGAATCGCTGGGCGAAGTGGTCGAGGCCGGATCAAAAGTCTCCAAAGTGAAGCCGGGCGACCTGGTGGTTATAACCGTCCGGCGTCCCTGCCCGCATCCCGAGTGCGTCGCCTGCCGCGATGGCCGCCAGGATTTCTGCTATACAGGCGATTTCACCGAGCGCGGCATCAAGCAGCAGCATGGCTTCATGACTGAATTTGTAATCGAGGAGGAATGCTACATCAACACCGTTCCTCGTGGGTTGCGCGACGTAGGCGTTTTAGTGGAGCCTCTCACCATCGCGGAAAAATCACTCGAGCAGCTCTGGCTGATCCAGCAGCGACTGCCCTGGGCTTGCCCCGTCGAACCCGGCAAACTTCGCGAGCATTGTCATCGCGCGGTGGTGCTGGGCGCGGGCCCGGTGGGACTGCTGGGTGCAATGGCGTTGCGCATCGCCGGTTTCGATGTCACAGTTTATTCTCGATCGCGGACGCACGATGAGAGCAACTCCATTGTCAGCGCCATCGGCGCGCGCTACATCGCCGCCGAGACGCACTCGGTGGAGGAGTTGGCCATCGCCGTCGGATCGATTGACGTCGTCTATGAAGCGGTGGGCGCCTCGGGCGTGGCATTCGACGTCATCCAGCATCTCGGCCCCAACGGCGTTTTCATTTTTACCGGCGTGCCGGGCAGGAAAGGACCCTTGGAAGTGGACACGGATTACATCATGAAAGACGTCGTATTGAAGAACCAGGTGATCCTGGGCAGCGTGAATGCTCCGCCGCACTCTTTTCAGGCGGCCATCCGCGATCTCGGCACGTTCGTCCAAAAATGGCCGGACGCGGTCCGCTCGCTAATCACCGCGCGGTTTCCCATCGAGCATGCGCTCCTGCCGCTTTCGAACGATGCCGGCGGCATCAAGAACGTTGTGGTGGTGGCCTCATGAGTAGCGAGTTTATCGATGTCTCCATTCCGCTTCGAAACGACATGGTGTACTGGCCGGGCGACGCTCCGTTCCACCGCCTGCAGACACTCCATATCGCCAATGGCGACGTCTGCAACCTCTCGCAAATCTCGACCAGCGCCCACATCGGCACTCACATGGATGCGCCGCGCCATTTCCTGGCCGACGGGAAGGGCATGGAGACGATGCCCATCGAAGCAACTATCGGCCCCGCGCGAGTAATCGCCATTCAACATCCCGAGTTAATTCAAGTGGAGGAACTCGAGCCCTTCCATCTGAAAAAGGGCGAGCGCGTACTCTTCAAGACCAAGAACTCCGAGCACCACTGGAAAACCCACACCTTCCAGGAAAAGTTCGTGCACATCCCGGAAGCCACTGCCCACTATTTGGCGAAGTGTGGAGTCCAAACCGTTGGCGTGGATTATCTCTCGGTGGGCGGCTACGAAACCGATAGTGCTGAAACGCATCGCGCATTGCTCGCGGCCGGCATTTGGCTAATCGAAGGCTTGAATCTGGAACACGTCGAGCCCGGCAACTACGAATTGATTTGCCTACCTCTAAGAATCGTGGGCAGCGACGGAGCACCAGCTCGAGCCGTCCTGCGCAGAACCGAATAACCGAATAACTGAACAACCGATCAACGAGGCTGGCAAACCATTCGCATGCCGTACTTCGTACGAAGGGTGATCAACGGCAACGGCTCCACGCGTTGGCCATCCGCCAGCCTCAACTTCCACTTCTGCGCGAGCGTCGCTAATATCAGCACGCCTTCCATCCACGCGAATCGTTCGCCGATGCAAACGCGCGCGCCACCGCCGAACGGAAAATAGGAAAACTTCGGTCGGGCATCACGTGCCTCCGGCGTCCAACGTTCGGGATCGAAGCGTTCGGGATCCGGAAACCAGCGCGGATCTCGTTGCATGACATACGGACTCAAAATGCAGATCGATTTGGCTGCAATGTGGACGCCTCCCAGTTCGAAGGGCTCTTTGGACATGCGCCC
>PMOK01000321.1:2085-44950 GCA_003162425.1 Bryobacterales bacterium
GTGAGCGCATTCGCGGTGGTCTCGTGACCGGCCAGAAATAGCGTCAGGGCTTCATCGCGCACCTGTGTGTCCGTCATGCCGGCGCCATCGCCTTCTTCGTCCTGCGCCAACAAGAGCATGGAAAGCAGGTCGCCGGTATCCTCTCCGCTCTTGCGCCGATCGCGGATGAGGCCGTAGATGGTCTGATCCAGGCGGTCGCGCGCCTTTTCGAAACGGCGAATGGAGGGCAGCGGCAGTTTCTCGAGATATTCCGAGAACGGCATCAGCAGCATGCGGAACATTTTCAGCACGGTGGTCAACGCCTGGCCGATTTCAGGCGCCTCGGATTCCACGTCGGCGCTGAATAGCGTCTTGCCCACCACCGCGAGCGTCAGCCGCATCATTTCGTCCGACATCTCCAGCGTGCTTCCGGATTGCCACCGGTCGCGCACCCGCACGGCGCAATCGCTCATCACCACCGCATATCCCGCCAAGCGGTCCCGATGAAAAGCGGGCTGAACCAAGCGACGTTGGCGCAAATGGAATTTGCCCTCACTGGTCAGCAAGCCCTGACCGAACAGTATCCGGGCGCGTTGCAGAGCGCGGCTCTTGGTGAAATTGGCCTGATTCGTCACCAGAATGTCCCGCACGAAATCAGGATGGTTCACCAGATAGGCGTGAAACGAGCCCAGCCGGAAATACGGAAGGTCGCCGTATTTCTTAGCAGTTTCGCACAAAAACTCAATCGGCCTGGCGCGGAATGAAGGTAGATTTCCGAGAATTGGAAGATTCCTCGGCCCTCGAGGTTTTTGCGTTGTGAGCTGCAACCTTCAGTCTAACAGCCGCCTAATGGCTGCAACATGAAACAATGGTTGCAATGCGCCGGTGTACAGTCCTTTGTCTGGTGATGTCTGCCTGGATGCTCGCGGGTTCCAACCCCGTCCGTTTTCTACGCGCAACCGATGTTCAAGCGGTCACCGCAGCTCTTGCCGCAGGGCCCGAGAAGCTACCAGAATTCACAGATGCAACGGACTGGGACAACTGGATTCGCGAACGTGACACGGTAATCCGTGGCCGCATCGATCACGGCATTGAAGATTCGCTCAGCGAGCTCATCCTGTTTGGCACGTCCTTTCCCGCACCGCCTAAGTTAGCCGCAGCAGCCGACGCGGTGAATGCCGCCGGAGATTTGACCGCCAACGCACGTGCGCGCCTGGATGCGTTCA
Source organism: Bryobacterales bacterium (assembly GCA_003162425.1). Lineage (GTDB taxonomy): Bacteria > Acidobacteriota > Terriglobia > Bryobacterales > Bryobacteraceae > Palsa-89. The sequence continues at coordinate 3,291 of PMOK01000321.1, forward strand.
TCCAGGCCGTTGACCAGCTCGACTCCGAACGGTTTCGCATAGTACTCGAATTCCTGCGCCGCCAACGCATCACGCAGGATGAACTGCCGGCTTTCCTTTCCGGTATTGTGCGCCGCTTCGCTCTGGAAGAAGCCGGCCTAAAGAAGAAACAGGCCCGCGCCGACGTCGGCGTCTCCCCGGAAACGTCTCTGCTCATCAACTACGCCATCGAAGAAACGCTACGCGCTTTGAAGAGCAGCCGCGCTCTTCCAGCACACATCCAGCGCATCGCTGTGATTGGCCCCGGCCTGGATTTGGCGGGTGATCCCGACGTTAACGATTTCTGTCCTCCGCAATCCATCCAGCCCTTTGCGGTGCTCGAAGCCGTTCTGCGCCTGGGTGCCGCGACGCCCACCGAGGTCCAACTCACGGCAGTCGATTTCAATCCGCTAGTTGTCTCACACTTGCGAACTTCAGTGGTGAAGGCTCAGGGCGGGCACAGCTACGTGCTCCAACTTCCGCATCCGGCAGGCTGGAATGCCACCGCAATTTCTTATTGGCAGCATTTCGGAGATACCATCGGCGCACCCGCTGCACCTCTCGCCGCTCCTTCCGGGATAGAGCTGCGCGCGGTCGCAATGAAACCCCAAATCACCGCCCGCATGACCGTGGATGATCTGAATATCGTCACGCAAACGCTCGAAACAATTCCAGGTCAGGAATTCGACCTGGTGGTGGCAACCAATCTATTCGCTTACTACACGCGTGTCGAGCAAACGCTCGCTCTTACCAGCATCGCCCGCATGCTGGCGAGCGGTGGGATTTTGATCTCGAATGGCATTTCGTCAAGTATCAAGCTCTCGGAATTCGAAGACCTCGGCGCGCACCACGTCTCCTATTCGGATTCCGACAGCGGCGACGACCTGGTGACTTACAAACGCCGGTAAGCGCTACACCGGATGGCACTCGATCAGCGAATGCATTTCCGTTGGGATGACGCGAGTCAGTGAGAAGCCCGTAGCAGCCAGCAGCGCGCGAAACTCCGCTTCACTGCGTTCGCGCCCGCCGAGCACCAGCATCAGCAGCTCCATAAGACCGGCTGGATATGAGGACGAATCAACTGTGCTCTCGCACAAAAGCAGCGTGCCGCCGGGGCGGATGGCGCGGCGCGCGTTGCGCAGAATCTTGGCGGCATCATCGTCCGGCCAATCGTGAATAACGCCTTTCATTAAATATGCGTCGGCGCCTCCGGGCACGGATTCAAAGAAGTCGCCGCCCACGATTTGACAGCGTTCCGCGATTTCGCCTTTCAAGATGCTTGCAGCCCCCGCTACCACCGAGGGCAGATCGAAAAGGACCCCGTGGAGCCGCGGCGTAGCTTCAAGAATGCCTCGTAGCAGCCCTCCCTCCCCGCCTCCCACGTCCACTAATCGCTCGAAGCGCGAGAAGTCATAGGCGGCCGGCAGCGCCTGGCTGCTCCATTGGGTGCCCTGCGTCATGACAGCATTGAACAGTGCTGCGTCCTCCGCATGCGAGGCCAGGTACTCGAAAAAGCGCTCGCCGAAAATACGTTCGAACGCAGGCGTGCCAGTGCGCACCGATTCGTACAGCTCTCCGAGCGGACGCCAGAGAAAAGGTGCAGTTAAGAACATGGTGAAGTTGCGTTGCGACTGGGGATGATCCGTGCGCAGCGCGTCTGTGAGCGGCGTGTTCGAGAAACGGCCGTCGGGTGTGGCCGCGAACATTTCGAGCGTAGCAAGAGAGCGCAATAGACGCTCCAGCGTTGGTGCGTGCGCGCCGCATTCAGACGCCAGCTCGACGGCGGTCTTGGGGCCGGAAGCAAGCAGGTCAGGAATGCGAAGCTTGGCGGCGGTATACATAGCTTGCGCGGCAATAATGCCGGGCCAGATGTATTCGCTGGGATTAGTGGGCATGCATGATACTCCGTAATTGGGCGACAAACGGGTGTTGCGCGAAGAACTTGCCGTAGCTCGACTCGGCGCATCGCAAGCCTTGACGCGCCACGTCATAAGACTCTTGCTCCCGATGCGAAACCGCCAGCAACTTGGCGAGCCGCAGGTAGATCTCGACTCGATCCGCCGGTTGGCGAGGCAGTTCCTTCTCGCTCGTTTCCAATGCAGCTCGGAGATGCCGCTCGGCCGAGTCATGCGAACCACCGTTTGCCTCGACGATTCCTGACAGCAGATGGAACCTGACTTGATCCGTCGGCGCGGTCGAATCGGCCCGGACTTGCGCGCTCACCTTTTTGAGGCGAGACAAGGCCTGAGGTCTGCCAGCGAGCGCTTCGTCCGCGGCGAGCTCGATCTCCAGTTGGCCGCCGCTGCCCATATACGCGGTCGGCCGTTGACTCAGCAGATCGAGTGCCTCTTGAAGCCGGCGCATGGCCTCGATATAGTTGCCGCGTATTCTGGCGCCCAGAGCCAGCGCGTCCAGCGTAGGAAGGATCTCGATCGGCGGACCGGGTTCAGCGCGTAAGATCCGCTCAGATTCTCCGAGCAGCCGTTCGCCTTCCGTTAAGTCGCCCTGGCGCAGACGCAGCGCTCCAATGCGGGTGTTATTAATCGCCGGCCACAGCTTCGCCTGTTCGGGCTGGGTTGGGCCGTTCGCCGCTGCCTCCCGAAAAAGCTTCTCGGCTTCTTCCAAAGGCGCCCCGCTTTTCGCCGCCATGAATGCAGTATTGTTGATGATCGTGCCGACACTCAGATCTGAGCCGTAGACCCGTGCCAACGCCATCGCTTCGCGGCATGCCGCCAGCGCTTCCGTATAGTGACCCTGAAAGGAGCACGCGTTGCACAGACCAGCATCAAGGTCGGCCGCCTTGCGCGAAGATCCCGCCCCGGCTCGCCTGAGCACCTCCAGGGCCTGTCGTATGAGAGCTTCTCCCTTCACCGGATTTCCCAGAATCGCGTAAGTACTCCCGAGCGTTCCAAGCAAATCCGCCTCTGCCGCCGGATCGTTCGCCAATTCTCGTGGGACTCGCTCGGCGGCGTTATCGAGAATGTCGTTGAACTGGATGGCGCGGCTCTGCCCGCGTAACGGGCTGGTCCAGGTGGAACTGGCCGAAAGAAATGTATTCTTGGCAAAATCGCTGACGCGTTGCGCGCGCGCGGCTTGTTCGCGGGCCTGCGCGGCTTCATGCAACGAGAAAATGGTCAATCCGGTCAGCGCCAGGACGGCCGCGCAGGCAGTGGAAACCGCGAGCCAATGCCGGGCCACGAACTTGCGTGTTGCGTACCAAGCCGTTTGGGGCCGCGCCAGAATCGGACGGCCATCGCGATATCGCTCGATGTCGTCCGCCACCTGCCGCACTGAACCATACCGCCGGGTGGGTTCATTTTCCAGCATTTTTAGTAAAATGGTGGATAGATCGCCGTTCAGCAGCCCACGCAGATTTTGGTAAGAAGCCGAGCGGCTGCTGGCCGCTTCTTCCGTGAGCACCGTTGCGGGCGGGGTTGGGACCACATCTCCCGTGGCGCGATTCAGCTCGCTCAATACCGAGTTAGGATCGCCAAACGGCCAGCCCCCGCACAACAGCTCATAGAGAACCACACCCAGCGAATAGATGTCGGTAGCGATGTTGAGCCGTTCGCCCTTCAGTTGTTCGGGACTGGCGTAACGGGGAGTGAGCATGCGGACACGCGTTAGCGTGATGTCGCTCGGCCGGGCTATTAGCGAGGCCGTGCCGAAATCCAGCAGCTTCACCGTGCCTTCGGTGTTTACCAGGATGTTGCCCGGCTTCAGATCGCGATGCACAATCAGGTTGCGGTGCGCATAGTCCACTGCTTCCAAGACCTGCAGGAACAGACTTAGACGGGCGTCCACGTCCAGCTTTCGCGAGTCCGAATAGCGGTCCAGCGACTGTCCTTCGACGTACTCGGTGATCAGATACGGATCGCCGGCCGAGGAAACGCCGCCGTCCAGCAGCCGCGTGATGTTGTTGTGGCTCAGTGTGGCCAGCAATTGGCGCTCGATTTCAAATCGCCGCAGGAACTCCGGTCCGCCCAGGTGCGCAGCCATGATTTTCAAGGCTACCGTTTGTTCAAACTGGCCATCGGCGCGCTCAGCCCGATAGACGGTGCTCATGCCGCCGCGTCCAAGCAATTCCACCGCCCGGTACGCGCCGAACTTGGCGGTGGGAACGGCGATCGAGGCTGCGGGCGGGACCGCCGCAGCATTCCGCAGTGACGCATTCGCTTGCAACAAAGACGCGACCTCTTCCATCAGCTCGGCGTCCCCCTGGCAACGGGCTTCGAGCCAAACCAAGCGGTCTTCGCCATTAGGCAACGAGCGGGCTTCGTGAAACAAAGCTTCGACTTGATCGATTCTGGCCATTGGGAGCGAATCAGCTCATCTTATCCGGCGGATGGTGGTGGTGCGGAAAGCCGCCGGTACAGCCAGGTCTTGGCGAATTCCAGGTCGCGGTCGATGGTCGCGCGAGAAACGTCCAGAAGCTGGGCAGTCTCCTCATTGGTGCATCCCAGGAAGAATCGCAGCTCGATCACGCGCACTTTCCGTTCCTCGAGAGCTTCCAACTGATCCAGAGCGACATCCAGCGCGAGCATTTCATCGCTGGACGCATCGATCCACGCCATTTCCTCATGCAACGGCACTCGGACGCCCGATCCTGGCCGTTTCAGAGCCCGTGTCTGGCGCGCGTGATCAATGAGAATCATCCGCATCAACTGCGCGGCGAAGGTGTAGAAGTGCCGCCGGTTGGTTAATTGGACGCCCCTTACTTGTGCGAGGCGCAGGTACAACTCATTCACCAATCCGGTGGCTTGCAGAGTGTGGCCGGCAACCTCTCGCCGCAGGTAGCCGATGGCGATGGCGTGCAGGTCCTCATAAGCCAGCGACGCCAGGCTGGCCAATGCCTCGCGATCGCCTTCTTTCCATCGGTGCAAAAGCCGGGTAATCTCGCGCTCAACCGGAACGTCGGGTGGCATGAATCGGAATGCTTAGGGGTTACTAGTATCTTAGCGCGATGGCCGATGGGGCGGTTATCCATCAAGAATGAGGCGTTTCGGAAGTGGCTTGCGCTATGTAGCTGAAGGATATCTATGTCTTTATCAGTTGTGAGCAGATTCATGCTTTATTTGGCGGTGGCGGCCGCGAGTCTTCCGGGTCTCGACTTGGTGCGGGTTGAAACTCGGTCCGATCAGGCTTCCGCAAAGTATGGGGTCAGCGGAAAAGGCGTGATCTATGCCATGCTCGACCGCGGGATCGATTGGTAGAACAACGATTTTCGTAATGCCGACGGCACCACCCGCATCGCCTATATCTTCGACTTGACCGATAGCACCGGCGCCAACGCGTCGAACAATCCTTACGGCGTAGGTACTCTCTACACTCAAACCCAGATCAACCAGGCGCTCAAGGGCGGCACAGCCATACCAGAGCGCGATTACCTGGGCCACGGCACGGCCAACACCGCGGTTGCAGCGGGCAACGGCAGCAATGTTTTGAAGTATCACGGTATCGCGCCGGAGGCGACCATCATTACCGTGAAACTTGTGAACGACGCTACCCCTGCGCACGGCGACACACCCGCGATTCCCTTTTTCTACGATCCCAGCCTGATCCCAATTGCGATCCAGTTCGTTGTCGACAAAGCCAAAGAGCTTAACATGCCGGTTGTAATGCTCATGGATATCGGCTCCATTGGCGGCCCGACGGACGGCACCAGCACCGTTTCGCGCGCCATTGACGCGGCGGTTGGCAATCAACCCGGCGTGATATTCATCGCGGCTTCGGGCGACGACGGGAGCTCGGCCAACCATGCCGCGGCCAGCGTGCCGGCCGGTGGCAGTCTTACATTGAAGCTGAAGAAGGAGATGACCGGCGGAGCAATTATCGATCTGTGGTACGCCGGCACAGATGCCTTCGACGTAAAGATCCAGACGCCCGACACTTCTTACGGCCCATTTACGGCGCCCGCCAACGACTCTGGCGATTTTGAAACCAACCTTTCGGAGCTGGGCTACTATGCCTGGGGCGCGAATGTACTGAATGGTGCGGGCGCTCTCAACGGCAAGCGCGAGATAGAGATTAACTTGAACGACAACAGCCCCAATGGCGAATACTCAATCACTCTAATCGGGCGAACGGTGGTGAATGGCCACTTCGATGTAACCATGAATCCTTCGGACCAGGCCGCCTCCACGCTCAATTACTTTGAAAACTACGCCGTCCCGGGGAGCATCACGGATTTTGGCGCAACCCGCAACGCCGTCGTCGATACGTGTTACGTTATCCGCACCAGTTGGACAAGCGTGAACGGCCAGCCGGCAGGCCTACCGGCCAACCAGGGCAGCGTCGGGCAGATTTGGCCGGGCAACAGTCTGGGGCCGACCTTCGATGGACGGCGTGCCATCGACGTTAGCGCCCCTGCGGAAGCCATCATGACCGCCTACGATCCGACGTCCTACTGGGCCAGTAGCGCTTTCATAGGCAACGAAATCAGTGATGGCAAGGGACTGTACGGAGCGGCCGGGGCGAACAGTTCGGCGAACCCGGTCACCGGGGGCATCATCGCGCTGATGCTCCAATTGAATCCCAAGCTGGATGCTTTCACCGTAAAGGATACCTTGCATAAATCAGCGCGGTCCGATTCCTTCACGGGAGCATTGCCAAGCGCGACTTGGGGTTACGGAAAGATCGATGCCGTGAACGCCCTTGGCATAGTGCACAATACGCCGCGGCCCATCGTTGGGTCTGTGGTGAATGGCGCGAGTTTTGCCTCTGGGGCCGTATCGCCCGGCGAAATGTTCACCATCTTCGGTTCCAACCTCGGGCCTGCTACGCTCACTTTTCACGATGACCTTAGCTGGGACCAGCGCTTTATCGGAGCCGTCAACGGGACCGAAGTGCTGTTCGATGGCGTTCCGGCGCCCATGGTTTACACCTCTCCCGGCCAGATCACTGGCGTTGTTCCTTATGGTGTCGCGGGCGAGACGTCGACACAGGTTCAAGTGTTGTACGAGGGCGTCTACTCGCAGGCGGTTGCTGTCCCTGTGGCGGCATCCAACCCGGCGTTCTTCATGGCGCCTGGATTCAGCAAGACGCAGGTCGCGGCCAACAATGCCGATGGCACGCCCAACTCGCCCAAGAATCCCGAGTCGCGTGGCAACACGCTAATCATGTTCGCAACTGGCGAGGGCCAGACCAATCCTGCCGGAATCGACGGCGCTCCGGCTAACTCCACTCCCTACCCGCAACCGGTGTTGCCTGTGTCCGTGACAATCGGCGGAGTGCCGGCCACTCTCCAATACTATGGCGCGGCTCCCGGTGAACTCGCCGGCGTGATGCAGCTCAATGTGCAGATTCCGGCCAATGCTCCTACGGGCACAGCGGTACCCGTGAGCGTAACCGTCGGGACCGCTCCAAGCCCGGCCAATGCGACGTTGTCGATTCACTAAGTCGCTCGTCCCCTTGCTCACGCGCGGGGCTCCCAGAGCTGGAATATAGCCCGCGCGTTAGTGTTAGGGACTGAGAAAAAATCCCGGGATCGCGGAGTTGGCAGGCGAAAGCGCCTGCCAACCGTTTTTTTCTCAGCCCCGTCAGCAAGGGAACAAATCAAGCGGTAGCGAACTAGGCTTCTTCCTGCATCATCCGCGCGATCTTCGTCACCAAGACTCGCGGACTGAAGCGCACGGATTGCGCAAGAAGCTTATTCATCAGACCGGGGATTACTACCGGCTTTCCGGCCATTAGTCCGCGATAGCCGGCTTCCGCCACGGTGCGTGCGTCCATCACCTTCATGCGTTTGATTAGCCGCGATTTTTCGAGCTTGGTGCGTGCCTGGAATCCAGTCGCTGTCGGACCAGGACACAGCGCGGTCACCGTCACGCCGGTTCCTTCCAGCTCATTCCCGATGGCTTCGGAAAAGGAAAGCACGAAGGCTTTGGTGGCGTAATAAAGCGCCATCAACGGACCCGGCTGGAACGCGGCCGTCGACGCTACATTGAGGATCTTGCCGTTCTTTGCAGCCACCATCGCGGGCAGGTACAGCTTGGTGAGCACCACCAGCGCCGTCATATTGAGCTGCAGCATCCCCAGCTCGTCGTCCAGCGGGGTCTTGACAAACGGACCGTAGACGCCATAGCCCGCGTTGTTCACCAGCACATCCACTTTGGGAACTTCCCGATGAATCCCCTCCGCCGCGCCCACCAGCGCTAAGTCTTTCGCGAGTACTTGAACTGGCGTTGGCTTCAGCTCGACGGCTATCTCTTCCAGGCGCTCGCGGTTGCGCGCCACCAATACCAGCGCGTAGCCTTGCTCCGCGAAAATTCGCGCCAGTTCCAGTCCGATTCCGCCCGAAGCACCGGTGATCAACGCGGTCGGCATAGCATTACTATAGCCTGCGCCTCGGCGGAATGGCCTTCGCCCACCGGTCCCACTTTCTCAGCCGTTTTGAACTTCACCGAGACCTGGTCAGCCTCAAGATCGAGGGTCTCGGCCAGCTTCTCACGAATCGCGGTTCGAAAATCCTTAAGCTTGGGGCGCTCAAGAATCACCGTCGAATCCACGTTCACGATGGAATAGCCAATTTCGGCGGCCAAATCTCGAGCGTGCTGGAGAAACTTCAGGCTATCGGCGCCTTTCCAGCGCGGGTCAGTGTCGGGAAAATGCATTCCGATATCCCCCAGCGCGGCCGCTCCCAACAATGCGTCCGTGATGGCGTGAGAAAGTACGTCGGCATCGGAGTGTCCTTCCAAGCCGAACTCGGAAGGAATAGTTACGCCGCCCAAAATCAAAGGTCGGCCAACCACGATGCGATGAACGTCCCAACCCTGGCCCACCCGAAAGTGGCCGGCGCCCAGATCGCTCAAGATGATTCCCGAATGGCCATCTCCTCGGCCAGAAATAGCTTGGCGAGATCCATGTCGGAAAGCTTGGTGATCTTGATATTCCGGTCGCTGCCTGGAACTACGCTGACTTCCACCTGATCCAGCCGCTCCACCAAGCTGGATTCATCGGTACCCGCAAACCCGTCTTCGCGAGCTTTTGCGAACGCACGCTTCAGTAAATCGAATCGGAAAACCTGAGGAGTCTGCGCCAGCACCAGCCGCTCGCGCGGTATGGTCTGCCGGATTTTGTTCTTGTGGACCTGTTTCACGGTGTCCACCGGGACAATGCCGACGATGGCACCGCCACATTCAGCCGCTTCGGCGAACACGCTAGAGAGAGTGGAGAGCTCAATAAATGGCCGCACGGCATCGTGCACGGCCACAAGGTCCGTGTCTTCGCCCAGCGTCGCCAAGGCATGCTCCACGGATTCCTGCCGGCTATCGCCGCCTTCCACCAACCGCACCGGCTTGCCGAAGTTTTCCTTCCCCAGCAGATCTCTCACCCACTCCATATCTTCAGCGCGCAAAGCCACCACGATTTCTTTCACCGCCGGCGAGGAAGCGAACTTCCGGATGGTGTGCAGAAGTATGGGCGAGCCGTCCAGCAGCATAAACTGCTTGCGGCTGGTGCCTGCCTTCTCCGGGACACTGCGTCCCATTCGGGTTCCGAGACCTGCGGCTGGGAGGATTACAGAAACGTTCATTTCACCACTCTATTAACTGGCTCCGACACCTGAGCCGCGAGCCTCCGCTGCGTGCGGTCCCGCAGCCTGCTCGCGCGGCGCGCTGCTGTGCCGATCCGAATTACTCTTGTCATGGACGGAGTGCACCCGCTCGTCAAACCTTCCGAAAATCATTTTGCCGGCGGTGGTCTGCAGCACGCTGGTGACCGCAATATCGATGGTGCGGGAGATCATCTTCTTGGCGTTGTCCACCACCACCATGGTCCCGTCGTCCAGATATGCCACACCCTGGTTGTACTCTTTGCCTTCCTTCAGGATGAAGACGCGCATGATTTCGCCAGGCAGTACCACCGGTTTTAGCGCATTGGCCAGCTCGTTAATATTCAAAACTTCAACGCCATGCAGTTGCGCGACTTTGTTCAAGTTGAAATCGTTGGTCACGATCTTGCAGCTGTAAACTTTGGCCAGCTCGATCAGCTTCATGTCCACTTCGTGAACATTGGGGAAATCGTCTTCCAGAATCTGGATGTTGAGCTGGGTCATCTTCTGCACCCGCTGCAGGACATCCAACCCGCGGCGGCCACGATTGCGCTTGAGGGAATCGGCCGAGTCGGCCACCAATTGAAGTTCCCTCAGCACGAATTGCGGGATCACCAGCGTCCCATCCAGAAAACCGGTCTCCACGATGTCCGCGATCCGGCCATCAATGATGACACTGGTATCCAGGATCTTGAAGGACTGGCTGGAGGTCTGCTCTCCGCCGAACAATCCGCCCAGGGCGCCCAGGTTGAGCATCTCGCCCTTGCTGGCGCCTACGGCCAAGCCGACGTAACCCATCCACAGCAGCAACAGGAGCTGTACAAAAGCGATGGTGGATGAATTACCGGGAAGGGCGCGGCCTAGGATCAGAGAGATCAGATAAGCTCCTATGATGCCAAGAAGCGATCCAAAGGCTGCGCCGAACAGGCGCTTCAGTGTAGTTTTCCGTACCTGGATTTCGAAGATGACGATCACTATCCCGAAAACGAGGCCGGTGGCTGCTGCGTAATACTCCGGAAGATCGAATGGGCGCAAATACCAGGCACACCCTGCCAGCAGCAAGATAAAAAGGACGCGGATGACCAACACGCTGTTCACTCGCACTACCCCCCACCGAGCGGTTTGTCTGCTATCGCGCCGCAAGATGAAATTAGGTTACAAATGTGTGCCATTGAGTATAGCACTGATGGGAGGGAAGTTACAGAAGGAAGGAGAAAAAAAGGACGCCCTGCCGGAACGGCGGAGCGAAGGGGTGGTTTACAGAGCCTTGGCTAATTCTTCCGCGAACGCGCTGGCAGGCCCCTGCGGTCCGTTCTGGTTGCCAGGGCGCTTATGCTTTCGGCCGCCTCGCTCCCGCCGTGGACCTGGACCGGCTGTAGCTCGATTCACCGGACCGCTCGGTCCGACTCCTGGGCCTTTCGATTTGGGCGGCTGCGCCTGATTGGCTCGCAACAGCCTGTCCTCGAGTGGTGCGCGATCGAAGCGGCGGATGATTGAATTCATCTCTTCCGCGTTCGGAGTATCGATAAACGCGAATCCCTTCGATTCCTGCGTCTCGGGGTTGCGAATCACTTTTACGTCGTCGTATACAAGGTTTTCTGCGTTGAGCCAAGACTTGATGTCGTCTTTGGTAACCCAGGCAGGCAAATTTCCGAGGAAAACTGTGAAGCTCATTCTGGCGCGTCGTTACTCCGTTTTTGGGGATTTGGCAAGACCGCTTCCCGGATGCGATCCACGAAGCTACTTTATCGTATCACACGAAATGGCAATCGGTAAACAGAAAGTTTTGCGTAACCTGATGTTTACGAAGGAGAATCAGTAGTAATGGCCCGGTGACCCGTTTCAGGACCTGCGGCCTATAGCCCTCCCTCGGCCTTCTTTACCGACTCCAAGCGCTGGATCATGTCATCCATCCAATCCGTTGGCCCTCCGAACCCGATCTGCGTCCAACGCCATGTACCTCGCGGATCCACTACCCAGTTTTGCGGTATGCCGACGGTATTCAGCACGTTCCGCACCAGATTGTACGCGGGCAATACCGGGAACTTGTAGCCCTTCTCTTTCAGGAACGGTTCCACCAGCCCGAGGTCTTCGTCCACGTTGAAGCTGAGGATTTGAAAATCCGTGCGATCTTTCATCTTCTCGTACAATTTTTCAAGTTGCGGGAGTTCGGCATTGCAGGGCCCGCACCAGGTGGCCCAAATGTTAATCAGGATCGACTTCCCTTCCAGTCTTTTGAGCGTCCAGCTTTGACCCGAAAGGTCGGCCAGTTCGAACGCGGGCAACTGCTGCTTCGGTTTCTCCCATCGCGCCTCGCCGGCTTCCTGAACCTTGTCGACCGAAGGCCTGCTAAAAGCAGCCCACGCACTCTCCGTGCCACCCATTTCCTTCCACAACGCACGAGCTTCGTCCGCGAGATCGTCCTCGGTTTTGCCGCGCCAGGGCTGAGGCGGCGACGTAAGAGTTTGGAATGCAAGGAGATAATACGCCAGGCCGTCCGCTTTGCGATTATCGAGTACGGCCAGAAGCGCGCGATTCCGCCAATAGTCGGATTCGAATGACTTAATTGCGGGGGGCGGCCCTTCTATTGAGGACCGCAATGATTGCACCTCTTCGAGCTGGCCTGCTATCCGCGCCGCGTGAAGAAATCGACGAGCGTCAATCTGTCGCCCCTCGATTCTGTCCTTTTCCGCCTCTTCCTGTTCCGTCGCGGAGAGGTTGTCGTCAGCCTGCCGAGCTCCCTCCTCGGCTTCCAGCGATTGCGCCTTGCGCAACAGTTCTACCGCGCGCTTCAATTGCCACTTGTGGTCGAGTAGAAAATCGGACGCCCCGAGATAAACATAAGACATCGGCCGGTCATACTCGGCGTTGTATTTCAGGTAGCCATCAAGAACAGCGATTCCGTCCACCTCCGAAATCGAATTGTCCTTTCTGATCGCCGAAAACCAGGCATCGCCCGCGAAGTAGGCCACTTCTGGAAAATCGCGGATCCAGCCCTTGACCGCCTCCTTGTATGCGTGGTTCCACACGGCCCAGCCCGCTGTGTCCGCGGCCTCCGGCTCTTTGTGTGTTTTCGTCCAGCGGCCATAGAGCATTCTAGGGACGTTGTCCGCGAAAGGAAACTCCCGGAGAATTCGGTCTTCCAGAGCGGTGACAGTCGCCTCTGGCGCGCCGCTTTGTTTGTACGCCTGCTTAAGAAACGCCACCCACAGGACGTCGGGTTTTGGATTGAGGGATTCCAGGCGCTTCAGATCTTCGGCCACCTGCAAGCGCAGCGCAGCATGTTCCTGGGGCGGGCGCGTCCGGAATTCCAGTGCCCACAAAGCTTCATACTGTTCCAACCGCTCCGGATCGGTTGCTTTGGCCAGGCTCGTGCGCAGTGCAGCAGCCACGCGAACCTGGATTGCCGGGTCTCCGGCCTTTCCAAGCATCCGCTGCGCCGTTGGATCCCCGGAAGCCGGGCAGATCGAGAAGAAGGCAGTCAGGTATTCGGAAGCCTTCTTTTTGTCCACCGTTTTACCGCTCGAATAGATTTGAGCGAGCTCCAGGTTTGGCCAGGCAAAATCGGGAGCCTTGGCTTTCGCCGCTTCGAGCACGCGGATGCTCTCGGGCGTATCAGTGTGGAATAGAACAACGCCGGCCAGATACAGGGCCAGGGGATCGTCGGGGTGTTGCTTCGCCTGTTGCTGGAAACGCTCCCGCAGATCCGGGTAGTCGTCAGTGTACCAGTCGACGAATTCGATCAGCCGCCGGTACGGTTCCAGCTCGCGAGGATATCGGGCAATCAGGCCGTCGAGAACTTCGTATTGGCGGGCGACGCGATCAGCCCACTTCAGTTTCTCGAGCGCCGGATAGGCGAGCTTTTCTTTCAGCTCTTTTCTGACTTCCGGGCGCGGTTCGCACCCAGGCAAGGACGTTTCGCCGGAGCAAATTCCGGCCAGCGAAAATACTCCAATCGCAAATACAAATGGGCGCATGCCAGTGCACCTACAGCCCGCCCTCGCTCTTCTTCACCGACTCCAAGCGCTGGATCATGTCGCCAACCCAATCCGGTTCTCCACCGAAGCCCAATTGGGTCCAACGCCACGCACCGCGCGGATCCACCACCCAGTTCTGCGGAATACCATCCAACAAGTTCAGCACCAGACTATAGGCCGGAAGCACTGGGAACGTGTAGCCTTTCTCCTTCATAAACGGCTCCACCAGGCCCAGGTCTTCATCCACGTTGAAGGTCAGAATCTGGAAATCAGCTCGGTCCTTTACCGTTTCATAAAGCTTTTCGAGATGCGGTAATTCCGCGTTGCAGGGTCCGCACCAGGTTGCCCACAGATTGATCAGTACTGACTTTCCTTCCAGCGTCGTCAACTTCCATGTTTTTCCGGACAGGTCCGCAAGTTCAAACGAAGGAATCGGCTTCTTTGGCTTTTCCCAGCGGCCCTGAGCCAGTTCAGCAGATTTGGCGGCGGGCGGTTTACTCCAAACACTCCAAGCTACTTCCGTGCCTCCTATGTCCTTCCACAAAAGGCGCGCCTCATCCGTGAGATTATCCTCCAGAATGCCGTGCCAGGGCGTCGGAGGCGACACGCGAGTCTGCAATGCCAGTTGATAATAGGCCAGTCCATCCGCCTTGCGATTTTCGAGCACGGCCAGGCGTGCCCGATTCAGCCAGTAGTCGGATTCGCGTGTTCTGGCCTTCGGCGTTGGTCCTTCAATCCAGGCCCGCAGCGCCTGAGCCTCTCCCGGCTTCCTAGCCATGCGAGCCGCGCGAAGCGTCAAACCCGCCAGGTTTTGCTGTTCGTAAACCACGGACTTTTCGGCGTCCTCCTGTTTGTCGGGGGCCCGATTGTCGTCGCGGCTCTCCTGCTCGATTTCCTTCGCCAACAGCGGCTGGGCTTTGTGGGTTAATTCCAGCGCGCGCTTGGGCTCCCACTTGTGTTCTAGCAAATATTCCGCCGCATTTAGGTAGAGATAGGACTGCACTCGCTCATAATCCAGGTTAGTCTTCAGATAGTGGTCCACCATCGCGATTCCTTCCTTTTCCGGAATCGTATCGTCGTAGAATATCTCGTAGAACCAAGACTGGCGCGACAGGTCAGTAACTTCGGTGAAATCGCGGATCCAGCCCTTCAGCGCTTCCTTGTCAACCTGATTGTAAGCGGCCCAGGCTTTAGCGTCCTTCTGGTCCTCCGGCTCCTTATGAGCCTTTTTCCAGCGATCATAGGCAACTGTGTAGGCGGTTCCTGACGAAGGGAAATTCTTCAAGATCCGATCGTCCAGCGCGGTGAGCGTGACCTCGGAAGCACCGCTCTGCTTGTAGCCTTTCCTCAACAGCGCCATCCAATCCGCGTCCGGCTTTGAGTTGAGCGCTTCCAGGCGCTTCAGATCTTCTGAAACCTGCTGGCGCACCGCCGCATGTTCTTGGGGTGGGTGCGTGCGAAACTCGAGTCCCCATAACGTCGCGTATTGTTTCAGCTCTTCAGGATCCGTTTCCCCGGTCAGCCGCTTTCGAAGATCGGCGGCCACGCGGCTTTCGAGCGTGCTGTCTCCGACCATGGCAAGCAGCTGGTGCGCTCTTCGATCCGTGGAGCCGGGGCAAGCCGAGAAAAACACCGCCAGGTACTCGGCCGATTTTTTCCTGTCCACCCGTTTTCCGCTCGAATAGACATCAGCCAGTTGAAGATTCGGCCAGGCGAAGTCCGGCGCCTTGGCTTTGGCCGCATCCAGCAGGCGAATGCTTTCCGGCGTGTCGGTGTGGAACAGAACCGCGCCGGCCAGATACAACGCCAGCGGATCATCCGGATGTTGCTTGGCCTGCTCCCGGTAACGCGCCTGAAGAGCTGGATAATCGTCGGTCTCGTAGTGTACAAAACTGATCAGCCGGCGGTACGGTTCCAGCTCACGCGGATACTTGGCGATCAAATCGTCCAGAACTTCATGTTGGCGGGCGACTCGATCGACATACTTCAGCTTGTCGAGATCCTGGGACCGGAGCTTTTCCTTGAGCGCCTGCCGGACCTCCGGGCGAGGTTCGCAGCCAGGTAAAGACGACTGGGCGGAGCAAATCCCGGCCAGCGAAAAAATAACAATCGCGAGTATCGAAGTACGCACGGAAGTTCCTCCTTAGATACGGAACCTTGGTTCGTATTTTACTCCCAATTTGGACGTATTTTGGGAGAGGATGGTTAATTCGTGAATTTCGCCGACCGCGCCACCGTCACCGCCGGATTCTTCAACAGCTCCTGCAGCACGTTCTCCGGAACCGGCTGATCGGTCTGGATCACTGAAACCGCCTCCGCGCCTGCGTGCCTGCGTCCCAAGGAAAAAGTCGCGATATTAATCCCGTTTTTCCCCAGCACGCCGCCCAGGAACCCGATCACACCCGGCACATCCTCGTTTTTCAGGAACACCAGGTTGCCATCCAGCGGAGCTTCACAATAAATGCCGTCCACCTGGATAAGACGTGGCTGATCCAGCACCACCGCTCCTTCGACAGCCGTCGTACCGGTATCAGTCTCGAGTTCCAGGCGCACCGAATCGACGTGCGCGGTTCGCTTGTCGTGACGTTCCGCCACGGTCAACCCGCGGTCCCCGGCGATCTGCATGGCGTTTATTGAATTCGCTTTCCCCGCCAGCGACCGCTGCAGCACTCCCGCCAGTCCCGCATTGCGAACCAGGTGGGTGTTCAACTCCGCGATCTTGCCGAAATACAGCATGCGGACCGTTTTGGGATTTCCGGTCGAGATATTCGACGCAAACTTGCCCAACCGTTCCGCCAACTGGCTGTAGGGACCGAGCGTCCGGTATTGTTCGGGCGTCAGCGCGGGCATGTTCACCGCGTTCAACGCTACTCCGTGCTGCAAGTACTCGACGATCTGCTCGGCGATGCGCACTCCCACAATCGCCTGAGCTTCCTCGGTCGAGCCGCCGATGTGCGGAGTCCCGATGAAGTTATCCATGGCCAGGATCGGGTCGCTCGGCTCCGGCGGCTCCGTCTCGAAGACATCCAATGCAGCGCCGCCCACTTTACCTGAGGCCAGCGCCTCATTGAGGGCCGCTTCATCGATCAGCTCGCCGCGCGCGCAGTTGATAATCCGGACGCCCTTCTTCATCCGCGCGAAAGCATCATGCGAGAGCATCCGGTTCGATTCGGGAGTCAACGCGGTGTGCAGCGTGATGTAGTCGCTGAGTGAGTATAGAGTGGGCAGCGACACCAGCTCCACGCCCACGTCCTTGGCAGTCTGCGAGTGGACGTAAGGGTCGCTGGCAATGATCTTCATCTCGAACGCCGCCGCGCGTTTCACCACCTCGCGCCCAATGCTTCCCAGGCCGACTATGCCGAGCGTTTTACCGCGCAGCTCGGTTCCCATGAACTTACGCTTCTCCCATTTGCCTGACTTGGTGGACGCGCTGGCCCGTGGAATGGAACGCGCCAGCGACAACATCAGCGCCAGCGTATGCTCCGCCACCGAGACCGCATTACCGCCCGGCGTGTTCATCACCAATACTCCGGCAGCCGTCGCCGCCGGAAGCTCGATGTTGTCCACGCCCACGCCGGCGCGGCCAATCACGCGCAGTTTCGGCGCCGCCGACAGTACCGCGGCGTTCACCATCACAGCGCTGCGGACAATCAATGCGTCGGCATTCGCCAGGTGTTGGGAGTACTCTTTCGGATTCGATACCACCACTTCCCACCCGGGCTGCTGCTCCAGAAGTTTCACAGCCGCGCTGTCCAGCGGTTCTGCAATGAGAATTAGCATGAGTCGTTGGTTAGACTGAGATTGGTCAGACCGTGGCTGCTTCTTTCGCCAGCGCGGCTTCTGCGTATACGTTCTGTACCGCCGCCACGCCGGTCCCGAATTTCACCGGAACTCCATTGGCCGCCAGAATGATCTCCAGTTCCGCGATCACCCCGAATAGATCCGGAAAGTCGAAATAGCCCAAGTGCGCGATGCGGAAAATCTGCCCTTGCATCGATCCCTGGCCGTTGGCGATGATGGACCCGAAGCGATTCCGAAATTCCTTCACGATTACCTTGGAATCCATACCCTTCGGCGATTTCACTGCCGTTACCGCAGACCCTGGCGAATGCGGGACAAACAATTCCAGACCCAGCGCCGTAACGGCTGCGCGCGTGGCCTGTGCCAACATTTGGGCGTTCGCCACCAGCTTGTCCATTCCTATGGATTTGACGTACTTCAGAGATTCGGCCAGCGCCAGGAGCAGCGAAGTGGCCGGCGTCCAGCTGGATTCGCCGTTGGCCGCGTTCTTCTTTTCCTTCTTGAGATTGAAATAATAGCGCGGCAGCTTGGAGTTCTCCGCAAATGCCCACGCCTTGGGACTGACGGAGAGAAACGCGAGCCCGGGGGGAATCATGAAGGCTTTCTGCGATCCGCCGATCACCACGTCCAGGCCCCAGCCATCGATATCCAGCGGCATGGTGCCGAGCCCGGTGATCGCATCCACCACGAAAATCGCTTCCGTTTTCTTCGTCGCCTCACCCATCGCGCGCACGTCGTGTGCCGCGCCCGTGGAGCTCTCGGACGCCTGCACAAACACGCCTCGCGCGTTTGGTTCCGCCTTCAACGCCTCGATGACGCGTTGCGGGCTTACCACTCCGCCGTAGGGTTCCTCAAGTACCGTGGCACTCAGGCCGAAGGCCTTTACGATCTCGGCCCAGCGCTCGCCGAATTTTCCAGCCGTGCAAACGATCACGCGATCGCCTGGGGAAAACAGATTCGCCACCGAAGCTTCCATCGCGCCGGTCCCGGAGGACACCAGCGCCAGCACATCGTTCGATGTGCCCATCACTTCCTTCAGGTCCGCCAAAACAGCGCGGTACATCTTGCGGAAGTCTTCGGTGCGGTGATGAATGTCGGACCCCATCATCGCGTGCAGCGCCTGGGGCAGGAGCGGCGTGGGGCCAGGTGTCAGTAAGCGTTGTTTCTTGATATACATGAGAGGGATTAACACTAAGGATACCAAACATGGCTTTACTGGACCGGATTCAAACCGACATGGTGGCGGCCATGCGCGCCAAGGACGAAGCGCGTCTCAACGCCATCCGTCTGATCAAGACCGCGCTCAAGAAACATGAGGTGGATTCCATGAAGCCTCTGGATGAAACCACCGAGCTGCAGATCCTGAGCACGCTAATAAAACAGCGGCGCGAAGCGGCCGAAATGTTCCGCAAGGGCGCGCGGCCCGAGCTGGCTGAAAAAGAAGAAGCCGAGCTCAAATTGGTGGAATCCTACATGCCCGCGGCACCATCGGATGCCGAGATCGACGCCGCCATCACGGCCGCCCTAGCCGAGACCGGCGTGACGTCCGCAAAGCAGATGGGCGTGGTGATGAAAGCTACGCAGGCGAAGCTGGCGGGAAAACGCGTGGATGGAAAAGCCCTCAGTGAAAAAGTGCGGGCGAAATTAGGGTGACAGGATACTCATTCCCCGATTTTCGCCACGGCGGCTCGGTAATCCGACGCAGTCCACTCCTTTGGATCTTTATCCATTCCTAGGAGAGCTGCAGCAGCTTCTGCCACTCGAACCTTGATGTTGGGGTCCTCGAGCATCGTCAGAAGAATTGGAATGAGGCGCTGATCCCGACGCTTTCCCAATCCAACCGCCGCTTCCTCCCGAACATCTTCATCCTTATCGGACAGGCATCGAAAAAGCGCATCGCGGATCTCAGGTGAGTCGGCAGCTCCCATCACTCCGAGTCCAAAGACCGCCCAATCGCGGATTTCGTCTTCCGGATCGGAGGTGAGTTTCAGTAAACCCTCGATGGATCGCTCATCGTTTGGGAAGCAGCCGAGCGCGAAGGCCACAGCGTAGCGCACGCGGTGGACCGGAGAATCCTGATAGCGCAGGATAAAAGGTATAGCTAATGCGTTATCCAGGTGGCCGAGCCCGGAGATAATGGAGTATAGAACCATTGGGTCCTGCTCCTTTTCCAGCATATCCGTGAGCAGCGCGTAGGACTCATCGCGGAACAGGAATTCATGTCTTGGAATAGTTCCGCGTCGAAGCTGGCACAGGATGCTGGCAGCTCGCGCTCTCTTTAGTGGATCGTCAGACAAACACCACGCCGCGGCGCGTTCGAAGATCTCCCGGCTTCCATTTCGACGCAATGCGTGGACGGCATCCCAGGCTTCTTCCGCCTCGTAGTCGCCGACGAGCGTCCGCGCGAAGAGTGCCTCAATTTCGGAGCTGTTCATGGAAACCTCAATTACAGTATCGAACTGCTAGGATCGCGAGTATGCCGGATCTGAACCTCTGGAAAAAGCACCTCGGTCACGTGCCAGAATCCGTCTGGACCCAAACCGATCTCGAAACCCTGGTGCTGGCCGACAACGATCTGTCCGAAGTTTCCGATCAGATCGGCCGCCTGCGAAAACTCCGCATGCTCGATCTCGGGCATAACCAATTGACGCGTGTGCCGGATGCCCTGGCCGATCTCGACGGACTCACCGATTTTCTCTAGCTGCACGACAACCGATTAACCTCCCTGCCCGCCTCTTTCGCGCGCCTCACAAAGCTCCGCTACCTCAACATCAGCGAGAACGCCTTCGAAGTATTTCCGGAGTGCGTTTGCGGCATGGCAAGCCTGATCGAGCTTCGCGTAACCGATAACAAACTCACCTCGCTACCGGATTCAATCGGCCGCCTGACCAACTTGCGAGAATTGCACCTCAGAAACAACCGCCTGATCACGCTGCCACAGTCGATTGAGAAGCTCCGAGAACTGCGCCAGCTAGACCTACGCGGTAACCCGCTGACGCACCTGCCCGCGACCATCGCCACCCTGCCTCGGCTGGACAAACTCGATTTGCGATGGGTGACGACGCTCGGGCCGATGGAGTGGCTCGCGGCTCTCGAGGCGCGCGGCTGCGCCGTCTACCGCTGATCGTGATAGACTGACCAAGCATCAAATTCTAGGAGATCAAACCATGCGCATGCTCATGCACCTTCAATTCCCGCTCGAACCATTCAACGCTGCCGTTCGAGACGGATCGGCCGGACAGAAGATCCAAAAGATTCTCGAGGCCATCAAACCCGAAGCCGCTTATTTCTGCGAACACAACGGCCATCGTGGCGGCACGCTAGTCGTCAACGTCAACCAAGCTTCCGATATCCCTGTGCTGGCCGAACCGTGGTTCCTAACGTTCAACGCCCATGTTGAGTTTCGTGTTGCGATGACGCCCGAAGACCTCGGGCGCGCCAATCTGGACGCGTTGGGAAAGAAGTGGGCGTAGCTGTTCCGGTTGCCCTTACCATCGCCGGGTCCGATCCCAGCGGCGGCGCGGGCATCCAAGCTGATCTCAAGACCTTCCATCAGTTCGGCGTGTACGGTGAGGCCGTCATCACGCTCCTCACCGTACAGAACACCGTGGGCGTCACTCGGATCGAATGCCTGACGCCAGATCTCGTGATCGAACAGATTCGCGCCGTCATCGAGGACATTCCGCCAAGTGCCGCCAAAACCGGAGCCCTGGGCAATCGAGAGATCATCGAGGGGGTCGCCGAGTTGGCTACGGATTTCCAGTTTCCACTGGTGGTGGATCCCGTACTGGTGAGCAAGCATGGCGCGGCGCTGATGGCCGCCAATGCGATCGAAATTCTAAAGACGCGATTGCTGTCCTGCGCGTTTCTGGTTACCCCCAACCTCGAAGAGGCGTCTATGCTGGCCGGCATGGACGTGCACGATGTCGCTTCCATGCGTGCAGCCGCACGGAAAATCCTGGAACTGGGTCCTCAAGCCGTATTGGTGAAGGGAGGACATCTAGCCGGCGACGCCATCGACGTGCTTCTTTACCAGGGCGACTGGACCGAGTTCACGGCGCCGCGCGTCGAAACCCGCCATACACACGGCACGGGCTGCACTTATTCCGCGGCGATAACAGCGTCGCTCGCGGCCGGCCATGAACTTCCAACGGCCATCCGCCATGCCAAGCAGTACATCACCGAGGCGATTCGAACGAATCCAGGATTGGGCCGCGGTTCAGGACCGGTGAATCATCACGCGGGCGCCCGTGACTGAAAAGTCACCTCGGCTCAGGCAGCGCGTCCGGCTTGGGTTGGTCGGGCTTCGCTTGCTCCGCCTTAGGTTGGTCCGGAAGAATGAACGACGTCTCGCCCGGGCGCACCAGCTTCAGCTTCTTGCGAATCTCCAGCTCTTGTGCGGACGGGTTTTCCTCCAGCTTCTTAATGCGGTCGCGCCGATATTGATTCTCGCGTTGCAGATTGGTGTTGTCTTCTTCGAGCGTACGGATCTCTCGCCACTTCTCGCGCAACGCGGGAATGCCCTGCGGTCCTCGCAACACCAGGTAGCCGTACACTCCTATCAGGCCGACCACCAACAAAAAGCCCGTGCGCCGAACTGCGTTTTTCATTTCGTGCGGTATGAGTCCTTACATTTGTTTATAATCCTCTTTTGCCAAAAGATCCAGTAGGAAAGCTGAAAAAATTCAAATGACCGACAAGATTGTTGTCCTGAGCACCTGTGCGTCACCCGACGAGGCCGCGCGGATCGCTCGCGGATTGGTGGAGAAGCGCCTGGCGGCGTGCGTGAACGTGCTGCCCGGCATCCGCAGCATTTATCGATGGAAGGGCGCGATAGAGGATGAACCTGAGGTCCTGCTGGTGATCAAATCCAGCCGCGCGCTGTTCAATCAGTTGCGCATCGAGCTGGAACGAATGCATTCCTACGAACTCCCGGAGGCGATCGCCATCCCGGTGGTGGAAGGCTCCGAACCTTACCTGGCATGGATGGACCGTGAACTGGCCGCCGGGTTGGACTCATGACCCAGCGCCCCACGCACGCCCGCTATTGGGTAATCTTCTACGCCGTTACATTGGCGATCCTTTCTTACATCAATCGGGTAGCCATCTCGCAGGCCGCGCCCGAAATCACGCGCGATCTGAAATTCACGGACGTCCAGATGGGCAAGATCTTCGGCGCCTTCGCGCTCTCCTACGCGCTGTTCGAGGTTCCCAGCGGTTGGTTGGGCGATTGGATCGGCCCGCGAAAGGTGCTGTTGCGCATCGTGCTGTGGTGGTCGGCGTTCACCGCCATCACGGGCGGCATGTGGAATTTCACCTCCCTGTGGTTGGCTCGATTCTTTTTCGGCGCTGGCGAAGCGGGCGGCTTTCCGAACCTCACCAAAGCATTCACCACCTGGCTTCCCAAGCTGGAACATGTGCGGGCGCAGGGCATCATGTGGACCTTCGCGCGCTGGGGCGGCGCGTTCACGCCGGTGCTGGTGGTATGGGTCTTGCGCTTCGTGAATTGGCGCTGGGCGTTCGTGCTCTTTGGGGGACTGGGCGTGGTATGGGCGAGCTTCTTCTATCGCTGGTATCGCGACAATCCGCGCGACCACCCGGCCGTGAATGCCGCCGAGCTGGCGCTACTGGAAGGCGCAGAGCGTCTCGCCTCAGGCCACGCCAAGGTTCCCTGGGCCAAGCTGCTTAAATCGCGCTCGATCTGGCTGCTGTGGCTGCAGTATTTCTGCTCGTCGTTCCCTTGGTACTTCAACATCACCTGGCTGCCCACGTATCTGCAGCAGCACTGGAAACTGGCGCCGTCGGAAGCCGCGCGGTACGCCATTCTCCCGTTGTTCTTTGGCGGATTGGGGGCGCTATTCTGTGGTTCCATCTCGGCGCGATTTGCTCGACGCGTGGGTTTGGCTCAAAGCCGCCGTATCCTGGCTACTTCCGGATTTCTGGGCGCCGCGATCTTTCTGGCGCTCTCCATCCAGTTTCACGATCCCAAATGGACCATGCTATCCATGGGCATGGCCAGCTTCTGCAACGACCTGGCCATGCCGCCCTCCTGGGCCGCCTGCATGGATATCGGCGGCAAATACGCGGGAACAGTTTCAGGCTCGATGAACATGATGGGAAACCTGGCCGGTTACGTCTCGCCGGTAGTCGGCGGCTATATCCTGGCCGCGACCGGCCGGGACTGGAACGTTTTCCTATACGTTCTAGCCGCAGTGTATCTTTCAGGCACGCTGATCTGGCCCTTCATCGATCCAGAGACGCCGATTGAATAATCGGTTCTTCAGTTATTCGGTTGTTCAGTTCCTCGGTTCACTGGCCGCGCCCAACTATCGGCTTATGCGGGATGTTCGAGAGTGTAGCCGAGCCGCGACCGGAAGGGAGCGCCGTCAACTGGTAAAGCTTCGTGACGCTAAGCGCGGGGATAAAGGTCTTTCCGATTCCAGTGCCCTAATCGAAGACGTTCAGGATGTGGTCATTTGCAAAGTCGAGCACTGTTAGTACCTGCTGTCGTGTGATGGACGGATACAGTTGAACGAATTGGTCGATCGTTTCACCACCCTCGAGAAAGTCGATCAGACTTTGAACCGGCACGCGAGTAACACGGAAGCACGGCGCACCGCTCATTCGCTGGGGATTAACCCAGACCACCTCATCAAGCCGGCGTTTCTGTTCCGCAGTCATACCTCAACATTAAGGCAACTTGCCGGTTGACGCAATGAGATCACTCGGGCTATTTGTCCTGGACTACGCGCATGGACATCGGCCGTGAATGAACGCTACTTAACGCGAATAAAACATTTGCGTTCATCCGCGGCTAAAAAACTATCCGCCCGCCTTGGGCAACTGCAGCAGGTATTTGCAAATTGCGTCCATCTCCTGCGGCGTGAATTTGTACGGCGGCATCATGCTTCCCGGCGACGTACTTTTCGGATCTACGAAATGTTTCTCCAGCCACGCGCGATCGCGATGCTGGCCGACACCGTCGAGTGGCGGGCCAATCTTTTTTCCGGCGCCCGCGATCTGATGGCAAGCGTCGCAATGCTTGGATTGATAGATCAGTGCGCCTTGAACGGCGAAATCGGGCGCCGAGAGTAGCCCTTGTTCGTTCTGGGGCGTCAGCTTCAGCACGAATGCTGATAAAGCGTTCAGCCCCGCATCGTCCAGCTGCACCGGCGGCATGGAGCTGCCCGGTACAACCTGAGCCGGGTTCTTGAAATGCGGAATCATCCATGCGGCGTCGCGATGCGCCGGAATCATCTGCGTCAAGTCCGGTCCGATCCCGCGTTTGCCCGCGCCCGGATGGCACGCCTTGCATTTCTCCTTCTGGAAGTAAGCCAAGCCCTGCAATTCCTCGGGCGTTAATTGCTGCCACGCTTGCAGACTTTCCGCGCCCGGGGCGGTCTCATCGGCTTCGGTAGTTTTGGGCGTCGTTACGATAGCGGCCGTGGTGAGTCCGGTCCAGGCAATCAAGGCCAGCGCCGCAAAAGTAAACGCGAACGTGCGCTTGCCGAGCCGAACCAGCGGAGCCCGGTCAATGAATGGGATCAGAAACAGTGTCAGCACCGCGACTCCGGGCAAAACCACGCTGCCGATGGCCTCCAGCGGTCCTTTGAAGAATTTCAGCGTCTGAAACAAGAACAGGAAATACCATTCCGGACGCGGGATGAAATTAGTATCAGTAGGATCCGCCAACCTTCCCAGCGGGACCCGCGCGAACACCGCCATCATGAACAAAATCAGAAATGCGATCGAGACGCCAACAGTATCCTTGAAGACCTGCTCGGGGAAAAACTTGCGGCGTGGCGCTGTGTCGTTCACCGCCGGTGTCACTCCATGTTTGCGAACCAGATAAATGTGGATCCCGATGAGGATCATGGTGAACGGAGGCAGCAGCACCGTGTGCAGCGCATAGAAACGCGAGAACGTAACATTTCCGACGCTGCCCTCGCCGCCTAGTAATC
The DNA here is from genome assembly GCA_003162425.1 of Bryobacterales bacterium. GTDB lineage: Bacteria > Acidobacteriota > Terriglobia > Bryobacterales > Bryobacteraceae > Palsa-89. The sequence goes on from PMOK01000321.1 coordinate 28,598, forward strand.
GCGTCAGGTAAGGGCCGGCTAGCGGGGCTTGCGCAGCGATTTGCGTGGTCACCACGGTTCCCCAATACGCGCGGTTGTCCCACGGCAGCAAATAGCCGGTCAATCCAAATGCCAGCGTGATTAGCAACAGAACGACGCCCATCATCCAGGTAGCTTCGCGCGGCTTCTTGTAAGAGCCGTACAGGAATACCTGCAACATGTGCAGCACAACAATAATGAGCATCATGCTGGCGCCCCAATGGTGCAGCCCGCGAATCAAGCTGCCGCCGGTTAGCTCCGTCATGATGTACTTCACGCTGTTATAGGCTTCGCCGGGCGTAGGTGCGTAATTGAATGCCAGAAGTCCGCCGGTGAATACCTGGATGATGAAAAAGAACACCGCCATGCTGCCGATCACCTGATGCCAGCCGCTCGACGCCGGAATGTCCTCATAGAGGAAATTCTTGATGGCGGTTTGAATGCCGGTGCGATGCTCCAACCACTCGATGATCTTGTTATGCATGCGGCTCCAACGGCCCAATCTGCAGCCTGCTCCCGTCAACCTTCACTTCATAACGATCTAGCGGTCGAGGCGCGGGGCCGGCCAGAACTTTTCCGTCGATGGAAAACGCCGAAGTATGGCAAGGGCAGACAAACGTGTGGCTGGGATCGTCCCAATGATAAGCGCAACCCAGGTGCGTGCATTGCGGCGCGAACGCGATCACCTGATTGTCCGGCTTCTTCAGAACCCAGGCTGTGGCTTTTTCGCTGGTGACTTTCCAGCCGTCCACGCGAGTGCGCTGGTAGGAGATTTCCTCCGGCGTGCCGGTGGGAAGACTCGCAAGATCGGCCGCGTCCACCCACTGGCCCTCTTTTGGGATTTTGGGTGGAAAGAGCAGGTAGATGGCAGCCGGAGCGGCCAGCGCCGCGCCGATCGCAGTCATGATGCCGTAGATAAACTTGATATAAAAGGAACGCCGCGTCGGGGATAGATCGTCGGCCACTTCATGCGATTGATGTTGGTCGTCCATTTTTTGTCTTTACTTTACCCTCAACCGTCGACACGGTCAAGGCTAACGTTCTCACAAGGCTAACCTTTTCACAAGTCTCGCGTCTAGGAGCTAGGCTTGCGGTAGCTACAATGGAACGACTCATTCAGGACATCCGTTATTCCTGGCGCACGCTCTGGAAATCGCCGGGCTTTACGCTGGTCGCGCTCCTCACGCTGGCGCTCGGCATTGGAGCGAATTCGAGCATCTTCAGCGTCATCAATGCCGCTTTGCTCAAGGATCTTCCGTACCCGAAGCAGGACCAATTGGTCCTGCTGTTTGAGCGGGGAGTGGTGAAGGAAAGCAGCGGGCCGGGTCCCGCAGCACTCGCCAATTTCCTGGACTGGCAGGCGCAAAGCCACAGCTTCGCGGCGATGGCCGCCGAACGCGAGAATCAGTTCAACCTGGGTGGCGCCGAGCGCGGCTTCATGCCGGAACGAATCGAGGGCGCCATCTGCTCGTGGAGTTTGTTCCCGACCCTCGGCGTCCAACCTTTGCTGGGCCGGCCATTCACTCGCGAGGAGGACAAGCACGGAGCGCGAGCCGTAGTCGTCATCAGCTACGGTTTGTGGCAGCGCAGGTTCGGCGGGTCGCGCGATGTCCTGAATCGCCAGATCCGCTTGGATAGTGAGAACTACGACATCGTGGGCGTGATGCCGCGCGGGTTCGCCTATCCCGAGCGCAAAGTGGATGTCTGGGCGCCCGTGCAACATGTCTTGGACGAGGGGACAATCACTAGCCGAGGCAGCCACCAGTTTTATGTGATTGCCCGCATTCGGGACGGGGTCAGCCGCCAGCAGGCCCTTGCTGAATTAGACGCCGTCGCCCACCAGGTGTACACTGCGCATCCAGGAGAGTTGATCGGACGCGGCGCTGCCATGCGGCCGTTGTCGGAAGAGGGAAGCCGGGATAGCAAGACCGCGTTGCTGGTGCTGTTTGGCGCCGTCGGCTGCTTGTTGCTGATTGCCTGCGTGAACATCGCCAACCTGCTTCTGGCGCGAGGATCGGAACGCCGGCGCGAGATGTCCATCCGTGCAGCTCTGGGCGCAGGACGGGCACGGTTGCAAGGTCAATTGCTCACCGAAAGCGTGCTTCTTTCGTTGCTGGGAGCCGCGGTGGGTCTCGTATTGGCTTACGGATTCACCACTTTTCTGGCTACGCGCGCGCCGGTGCTTCTCCAGCGCAGCGACATCGACACTACCGCCGAGATCGGACTGGATATCTGGGTGTTTCTGTTTACGGCCGGCGTAGCCCTGTTAACGGGTCTGGCCACCGGCTTGGTCCCAGCGTGGCAAGCCGCACGAACCGACTTGACGGCCGGCTTGAAGGAAAGCGGGCGTTCATCCACGGCCAACCGCTCGCAACGCCGCTTCCGTGGCGCGCTCGTGATGGTAGAGGTCGCGCTCTCAGTGGTTCTATTGGTGGCCGCCGCGCTGCTACTGCGAAGCTTCGGCGAATTGCGGGATGTGAATCCAGGCGTCAATATCGACAGAGTTCTAACCGCTGGTTTGTCTCTGCCCGAGGCTCGTTATGCAAAACGCGAACAGGTGTCCGCATTCGCGCGCCAAGTGGTGGATCGCCTGCAGAGCTTGCCGGGCGTGCGCTCAGCGGGTTTGGTTTCGTGCCTGCCGGTAGGCGGCTACTGCGGTGACCGCATCTTCAATATCGATGGCAGGCCACAACCGCCCGGCGAGTTTGTGTATGCGCTGTACCGCGTGGTTAGTCCCGGCTACTTCGCCGCCGCGGGCATCCCTCTCCTGGCGGGCCGAACGCTCAACCAGCAAGACAATATCGGTTTTGACGATGAACATCCACGAGACAGCGCGGTGGTAATCAGTCAATCCATGGCTCGAAAATTCTGGCCCAACCACGATGCCCTCGACCAACGAATTCGTTTCGGTGACGAAAAGGGACCGCACTATCGGGTGGTCGGCATTGTAGGCGACGTTCGGATCCGCCTCGATGAGGATCCCCAACCGGCCCTGTACACGTCTTTGTACGAAGGCTCTGAGACAGATTTCCACGCCCTGATTCACACCTTGGGTGACCCGGTGGCGATTGCAGGCGCGGTGCGTCAAGCGATCAGCGGCCTCGACCCGGACATTCCAGCCTTTGAGATCAGGACCATGGCCAGCGTTCTGGACGAATCCGCCGCGCGGCGCGAGTTCACGGCGTTCTTGCTGGGGATGTTCGCAGCGTTGGCGCTCGCCCTCGCCGCGGTCGGGCTCTACGGAGTTCTCTCCTACGCAGTCGCGCAACGCACGGCCGAGATCGGCATTCGGATGGCGCTGGGAGCCGCGCATTCCCAGGTTCGCCGCCTGGTGTTGCTCGAAGGAATGCGGCCTGCGCTGGCTGGTGTGATTCTGGGCATCATCGGCGCTGCCTGGGCCACGCAGTTTTTGCGAACGCTGTTGTTTGGCGTCAGCACACGCGATCCAGCGACATTTATTGCGGTACCAGTATTGCTGCTCTCAGTGGCGATAGCAGCTTGCGCGATCCCAGCCTGGCGCGCCACCCGCGTGGATCCGGCCACGGCGTTGCGGAGCGAGTAGCCGGCTATTCAGAACGCAGCGCCTGCATCGGATCTATGCGCGATGCCCGGCGCGCCGGAATCCAACAGGCGCTTAGCATCACCAGCACCAGGAATATCGAGATAACGGCGAAACCCCCAGGGTCACTTCCGTCAATACCTGCGAGATAGCGTCGCACCAGGCTATTAAATCCAATCGCGGCGGGAACTCCCACCGCAATCCCGGCCAATGCCAGCAGCAAGCCTTGCTTGACCACCAGCGCAGCTACCGAGCTTCGATTCGCGCCCAATGCGATGCGAATGCCAACTTCGCGCGTCCGCTGCGCAACCGATTGCGCGATGACAGCATACAGGCCGACCGCGGCCAGCAGAAGCGCCATGAAGCTGAATGCACCGATCCAGCTCGCGGCCATGCGCTGCTGCCACAACGAATCCGCGGAATGCTGTGCGCCCGTTTCGGCGGCATAGACCGCCACATTCTTGTCTGTCGCAGCCACCGCGCGTTGAATCATCGCGATTCCGTCTCGATTGCCTGCGGTTCGAACCACCACACGCACGCGTCCGTCGTATTCTTGAGCGAGTGGAACGTACATCAGCAGCGGCGCCTCACTGGTCAATGCGAGATGCCGCACATCCCTCGCAACACCGATCACTTCAAACGGTGGCCGTCGCGGCCCGGCCCACAGTGGATAGGCGATCCGCTGGCCGATGGGATTCTCACCCGGCCACATTTTTTGCGCTACCTGGTGGCTGACGATCACCACCCCTGGCGCACCCACGCGGTCGCGATCCGTGAAATCGCGCCCCTCAAGAAGCGGAACGCGAAGCGTCCTGAAATAATTCGGCGAGACGCGATTGATGTTGACGCGTAAGCCGATTTCGAATTCATGACCTTGCAGCACGTCCTGTGGCGGCTCCTGTCCCGGATGAAAAATGGAGACAGCGCCGGGCCATTCGGTGGGCGGGATCGAGAAAGCCAGACTCCCGGAAACAATGCCCCGCATCGCGTTTAGCCGGTCGAGCACCTCCCGATAGAACGCCTGGCCGCGCTCTTCGGAATACCGTTCGAGATTCAAATCGACGGCGGCCATCGCGATATTATTCGAGTCAAAGCCCGCGTCAGCTGTCGCGATCCGATGGAGACCGCGCAACAGCAGGCCGGCCCCGCTCAGAAGCACGAGAGAAAGAGCCACCTGCCCGGCTACCAGCACCGATCGCAGCCGCGTGCCGCGAAAGCCCGACCCTGGCAGTCCGCTCTTGAGCGAATTTGTCAGATCCACCTTCAAAGATTGCATCGCGGGCGCCAGGGCCACTAGCAAACCTGTCGCCATAGTGGCGAGCAGTGTAAACGCGAGCACCATTCCGTTGATACCGGCTCCCGCGTGATGTACTAACGATGTCGCCGTGCCCTGGCTGGAAGCAACGACTGCCTGAGTGGCCCACGCGGCCAACAACACGCCGATCGCGCCAGCAATCAAAGCCAGCACCGAACCTTCGGTGAGAAGTTGGCACACAATGCGCTTTCGCGTTGCGCCGGTGGCCAGTCGTATTGCCATTTCGCGCGTTCGGCCCATGGCGCGCAACAGCAGCATTCCCGCCACATTTGCGCAAGCAATCAGCAGCAGCAGTGCCACGGCGCCTGAAAGCAGCGCGAGCAAACCGCCCACTTCAGCCCGATCGTCTGGGTACATCCCCACACCGGCGGCGGCCGCGGCTGTTCGTTTGCCGTTGGTGAGCGGATAGGCGTGGGCGAGCTGAGTGGCGATCGTCCGTATTTCCACGTCTGCCTGCCGTGCATCGACGCCAGGCTTCAAACGCCCAAATAGCGACAACCATCCTGAGCTGCGGTTCTCGAAAATGCCGCTCGATAGCCTGGAGAACGTCCGCGGCTGCGTCCGAACCGGCACCCAAACTTCAAACGGAAGCGAAACGACGGTCCCCCGGAATCCCTTATCCGCGACGCCGACGACCGTAAACGGATAACCGTTCAACTCCACTTTTGCGCCGATCGCACTGGCGCTCGCGCCAAATTTTCGCTGCCACAGGCTATAACTGATCACGGCGGCCGAATCATCATCTTCTACAAGCAACCGTCCCGCCGCGGGCCGCACTCCAAGCACGGCGAAGTAATTGACGGTAACCAGGTCGCCGATCAGACGCTCGGGCGTCCCGGAATTGAAGCTTAGCGCGACTGCGGAATGCGCCGCGAGACCAGCCAGGGATTGATTCCGGTCGCGGTAATCGCGATAGTCCGGGTAGCCCATGTTGTCGAACGTTTGGCCGTTCTGGACGCGATACAGCGATAACAATCTGTCGGGTTCGCTGATGCCGGGCAGCGGCCGCAACAGGATGGCGCTGACCACGCTGAAGACTGCCGTGTTGGCGGCGATACCTAGCGCAAGTGTGGCCAGGATTATTGCAGTGAAGCCAGGACTTTTGGCGAACATCCGGAACGTGTACCGCAGATCCCGCCAAAGATTATCGAGCATGGAAGCCTTCCTGGTGGGAAGACGCGCACGGGAGAAGAGCGTTAACCATCCGTTACGATAAGAGCGTGAAGAAGCTGGTCCAGATCATGTGGATCCCGGTTCTCGTAACCACGCTGTACGTCGGTTGGGTTCTGTGGCAACGGCACATCACTCAATCAGCAGTGCCGCGTAAGGCTGTAGAAACCGATCCGCTCGCCAAATATGGCGGTCAGGTTGAGATTGTCCAGTTCTACTCAGGCAACGGCGCCATCGTGCACGGCGGAAAGACTCAGCTTTGCTACGGCGCGGTGAACGCCAAAGAGGTAAGGCTGGATCCGCCGGTTGAGAAGGTATGGCCTTCCCTGAGCCGCTGCTTCGACGTTACGCCGGCCAAAACTACGCATTACACGCTAACCGCCGAAGGCGCGGACCACAAGCCAGTCACGGCATCGCTTGATATTACGGTGCAACGCTAGCACCGTCCCCTTGCTCACGCGCGGGGCTACATCGACTCATGTTATGCCGACCCGTCCGATTTGTAGCCCCGCGCGTGAGCAAGGGGACGGTGCCAGAATATTGGCTATGCGCACCCTGACCAACTTCATCCTGAGCGCGGTGTTATTCAGCGCTCTGCCGCTTTGGTGTCAAAGCACCGCCGATACTTCCTGGAAGAAACTCGAATTTCTGCAGGGCAAATGGACCGGAGTCGCGGGCGAAAAAGACACGCCGCAAGGCGCCGGTCAGGGCGGCTTCTCCTTCGAACCGGAATTGAATCGTAAAATAATCGTGCGCCGCAATCATGCCGGGTATAACTCCGGGGCGCAGCACGATGACCTGATGGTGATTTATCTCGATGCGCCGAATGATTCGCCGCGCGCTATTTATTTCGATACTGAAGGGCACGTCATCCGCTACAACCTGACCTTCCCCGCCACCAACAAAGCAGTCTTCGAATCGGACGGGACCCAGCCCGGCCCGCGCTTTCGATTGTCCTATTCCCTCGACGGACCCTCGCTCAACGGCAAGTTTGAAGTGGCGCCGCCTGGCTCTGAATACAAACCCTATTTGAGTTGGATCGCCAAGAAAGACTGATCTCCCCTTGTCAAACTAGGAGAGATGCGCTATACTCCTAGCTAGACTAGGAGACGCCCAGAACGTGGGTAAAACCGCAGACCTGCTCCCCGGAACGCTCGACATGCTGATCCTCAAGGCGGTTTCCTTGAAACCGCTGCATGGATATGGCGTGTTGCTTCGCATTCAACAGATCTCGGGCGACGCGCTTGAAATTCCACAAGGATCCTTGTATCCGGCGCTCTACCGGCTGGAACATCAGGACCTCATCGTGGCCGAATGGGGACAAACCGAGAACAATCGCCGGGCCAAGTACTACACCTTGACTTCCGCGGGGCGTCGCCGCCTGCGTGAGGAAACGGCCGGCTGGAACCGCCTCGCGTCTGCGATCGCTTCGGCCTTGAATACAAAGCCGGAGGAGGTGTGACATGTTCAAGCGCATTCGCCGATGGTTTCGCATACTCACGTTTCGGCGCGAGTTCGAGGACGGCATGTCTGAAGAGTTGCGTTTCCACATGGAGCAATTTGCGGACGACCTGGTGAGCCGAGGAGTGGCGCCCGAAGAAGCCGCCCGCCTGGCTCGCATTGAGTTCGGAAGCCTGCAGAATGTCAAGAGCGACTGCCGCGAGGCGCGCGGTCTGCACTTGCTGGACGAGCTTCTTAGGGAATCGCGCTACGCCACCCGATTACTGCGGAAAACGCCCGGATTCACAGCCACTGCCCTGCTCACTCTGGCCATCTGTCTCGGGGCCAACCTCACGATTTTCGCGGTGATGGACTCCATCCTACTCCGCCCGCTCCCGTTTCCCGAGGCCAGCCGCCTGGTCACAATGTTCAACACTTACCCGAAAGCGGGCGTCGACCGCGATGGCTCCTCCATCACCAATTACTACGAACGGCGCGGCCGCATTCCAGCTTTCGCATCGCTCTCGCTCTACAACTTTGGTACGGGGATTATTGGCGAGACCGGCTCCACGGAACGCGCGCAAATCACGCGGGTCTCTCCCGAGTTTTTCTCAACTCTCGGCGTCGGGCCCTTATTCGGGCGCACTTTTACGGAAGCCGAAACCGCCCATGAAACCGACAACGTCGCCATTCTGACCGACGTCTACTGGCGCCAGCGCTTCAACGCCGATCCGCACGTTATCGGCCGCCAAATCCGCGTGGATGGCGTTCCGAAAACCATAATCGGCGTGTTGCCTCCCAACTTCCGTTTTCTATCCTCCGAGTCCCGGCTCTATTTGCCGTTTGCCTCTCGTCCGCAAGACCGCGCGCCTTCCGAGCGGCACTCAGGAGGAAATGCCAAACAGTTGATCGCCCGTCTCCAACCGGGCGCCACGCTGGCGCAAGCTCAGTCGCAAATCGATGCGCAGAACGCCACACTGGAAGTGGACGACCCTCAGGCGAAGATGATGGCCGATGCCGGTTTTCGATCGCTAGTCATCCCGCTCCACGCCGATCATGTCGCGAGCGTTCGTCCCACATTGCTGTTGATGCAAGCAGGCGCGTTGGCTTTGTTGCTGATTGGCGCAATCAACCTGGTGAACCTGCTGCTTATCAGGGCCACTGGCCGGAGCAAAGAAATGGCGGTCCGTCAGGCGCTGGGCGCGAACCGTCGCCACGTCGTCAGCGAAGTGATGGTCGAAATTACGCTGCTCACGCTGGCCGGAGGATTACTGGGCCTCGGCCTCGGCGCGGGCGGGATCCATCTTCTGACTCGCCTGGGTGTGGATCGCCTACCCCTCGGCGCCACCATCGCCTTCGATGCGCGATTGGCGATAGTGGCGCTCATCGCTGCCGTCTTGATCGGGATCATGCTCGCGGTGCCGATCGCCTGGTTCAATCTTCGCGACCACCTCACAAACAGGCTGCAAGCGGAAAGCCGCGGTGGAACCAGCGGACGGTCCGCTCAGCGTTTGCGCCATGCTTTCATCGTCGGGCAGATCGCCTTAGCGCTAGCCTTGTTGACCGGCGCGGGATTGCTGGGCTTGAGCCTCGAACGGGCCGCGGCTGTCTCACCCGGTTTTCGTCCGGAGCATGTTCTCACCGGCCGAATCTCGTTTCCATGGAAAAGCTATCCAAACCCTGCGTCTCGCCTGCAGTTCGTCGAAAGGCTCACCAAGGAAATCGGCCAACTACCAGGAGTCTTGGCGTCCGGTGTTGTGGACAATGTTCCCCTCAGCGGCAAGAGCGGTAAAAGCGCGGCCACGGTGAAAGGCCATGTCCTGCGGCCCGGTGAATCTCCCCGCGGCCACTATTCTTATGCCGTGGGCGGCGATTACTTCAGCGCTCTCGGCTTTTCCTTGCAGTCCGGCCGCTTCCTCACGCCCGCCGATTCGCGCCGCACTCAGCGAGTCTGCGTGGTGGATGAAGACTTCGCTCGTTATTATTGGCCAAATTCCAGCGCTGTCGGCCAACGTTTGTTCGAAGGCGGCGAAGCCAGAGCCGATGCCGAGGCATTCACAGTCGTCGGCGTAGTAGGTGCCGTGAAGCAAGCTGGACTTACGGACGACGCCGCACAAGGCGCGATCTACTATCCCTACATCTTCCGCACCGGCGATGACATCTTCATAACAGCGCGCACCAGCTTATCTCCGGAGTCGATGACGTCCATGCTGCAAAAGACGGTCCGCCAGATTGACCCGGAGTTGCCGGTGAGCGATCTTCGATCGATGGAAACCCGCATCGCCGATAGCCTGATGGCTCGCCGCTCACCAGCATTGCTGGCGGGAATTTTTTCGGCGATCGCTCTGCTGCTGACCGCCATTGGCACCTATGGCGTGTTGAGCTACGCCGTTACCGAGCGCCGCCGGGAGATCGGCGTTCGCATGGCATTGGGAGCGCGGCCGGAACAGATCCGCAACCAATTTTTCTCTCTCGCTCTGCGCTTGCTAGCCGCAGGCACGACGCTTGGCATCCTGGGAGGCTTGCTCGCGGGCCGAGCCATGCGGGCGGTCCTGTATCATGTGCCCCCGGTTGACCCGGCGATCCTGGCTGGCGCGGCCGCGATCATCGGCGTAGTCTCACTCATTGCTTGTCTTGTGCCATCGCACCGCGCTGCAAGGATTTCCCCGATGGAGGCCTTAGCCAGCCAGTAACCGATAGCCTCCGAATGACGCCGTAGCGCACGCACTCCTGCGTGCCGCGTTCACACTCTTGTGAACGCCGTGAAAACAATTCTTCTTCCTAATGTGTTCTCACGAGTGCGAACACGGCACGCATCAGTGCGTGCGTCACAGGCGGGTCCCGAAGAATCATAATCTGGATTGGCGTCTTCAACGGAATCCGTGCTTTCCTAGTTCCGGCAACGCCTATTCCGCAATCGTAATCGCCGCTGAGTTCGACTTCACTCCATTAATAGTGATCACCAGCGGGTGATCGCCTGCGGCCACCTGGGGAATTACGAAATTCGCTTGATAAAGCCCCACCGAGCCTCCTGATAAACCCACATAAGACACGTCGGCGGCCTTGCCGTTCACCGTGACCGAGTTGGTTGCGGTAACGGGCGAGCTCCCTAACGGCGAAGCGTCCCCAGTGGCCCACGTCCCGGATGGCGTCACCGGTCCGCCGCCGGTGAAGTATGCCACAACCGTGTCGCCGACATGCGCCGGTACACCGTCCGCGTTGGTGGCCCCGCTCGGGTTGATGACGACGGCGTGATTTTTAGGACCATAGGTAAAAATCCCGGGCGCCGCCTCGGGAACCATCACTGCAGCGGCATTGCTTTTCACATTTCCGTTGGTGACCTCTACAGTGGCCAATCCAGGCGGGATATCCAGAGGCATCTGCGCATTGATTTGTCCCGGACCCGCGTAGAAAAGCGGAGCTGTTTCGCCATTGACGGTCACGTGCGCTGGACCAATGTTTCCCGGCAGCGGCAGTACCGCAGCATCCACGCCCGGGGCCGCTCCCAAGTCTTCTCCGAAGATCGAGAAAATCGATCCCGGCGCAGTCTCGCCCGCTTTGAAGTCAGCTCCATTGCTGACGGACTGGCTCGGGTTTAGAAAGGAGGAGTGTCCGGTCCCTGAAAAAGTTATCTGCGGACCGGAGACGAGCAAAAGAAAATTCGCGCCCGTTGGATCGTTAAGGCTGAAAGCGAACGTATATGCTTTGCCGTTGGTGTCAGCGAGAGTGGCTGAGCCCAGGCAACTGCTGGGAGTGTTGACGGCATATGTTCCAGTGCCCGAAACCTGAGTCATGGCCGTGCCGGAAGTCATAGTCCAGTCGGCGGTGAGTTTGCTTTGGCCGTCGAACTGGAGCAGCCCGGTTATGTCCGCGACACTTGATATCGTTGTACCGCTGAGATTGAATCCATTGGCGCTGAAAGCGTACACTCCCGACAGCGTTGCCGTGAGGCACGTAGCCGGCTGCGCGCTACCGTTGCCGGAGAACGAGGATATGTTGTCGGTTCCCGAAAACAGGAACCCTTTGCCTTGGTTGTAAACAGCCAGGTTGAAGGTCTCGGTCGGAAAGGTCAACGTCCCCGTACAATTCGAAGAGATGCTGGCCGTGCCGGCTTCCTTCACCGGCTGCACCGCACTCACGTTACTGTTGGCGGTGAGCGTGAAAGTGACATTTCCCTGGCCGTCGTAGTTGGCCACGCCATTTGCCTGGTAAACACTCGTGAATGCAGTGGATGAGGCTTGCCGGCCCGTGAGCGTCACCGCGTAGTTTCCGCTCAAAGAAGCCGTGCTACAGGTGCCTCCCCCAATTTGGGGTTGAGCAAATGCTTGAGCCAGAGTGAAGACAACAAGTAGCCAGAGTTTCGCCATACAGCGCATACTAACACTGGCTCGTGAGAAAAGTTTCTGGTTTCTAGTTTCTGGTTCGCACGGTGCTGCGTTCCTAACGAGAAACGAGAAACGAGAAACGGTTTTTTGGGTTACAGCGCCCCTTCACCCCGGTCGTCGTTGCGGATGCGGATGGCTTCGGCCACGTCGTAGATGAAAACCTTGCCGTCTCCGATTTTACCGGTGCGCGCGCTCGCCACTACCGTATGGATCACTTCGTCGGCGCGGCCATCGGGGACCACCATCTCCACCTTCACCTTGGGCAACAGGTCCACCTGGTATTCCATGCCGCGATAGACCTCCTTGTGGCCCTTCTGGCGGCCGTGCCCACGGACTTCGGTGATAGTCATCCCGTCAATGCCGATGGCCTTCAGCGCCTCCTTGACGTCTTCCAGTTTGTGGGGCTGGATGATAGCTTCAATTTTTTTCATGGCTGGTTTATGGTGTCGCGCCTGGTTTCCCTACGTGTTTCCCTACTATGTTTCGAGATTATATCCTTCTTCACCGTGCATGCTCACGTCCAGTCCTTCGAGCTCCTGCTCAGCCGAGACGCGGACGCCTAGCAACGCGTCGCAAATCTTGAGAATGATCAGTGTCCCTACGATGGCCAGCGCCCAGGAAATCGCGACGCCGATGGCCTGATTCAGCACCTGGCCGCCGTTGCCATCCACCATTCCCAAAGGAAGAACCTTGCCGGCTGAATCCTTCAATCCATCGTTGACCAGGTTGGTTGCGAAGACGCCGGTCAGCAGCGCGCCGATGGTCCCGCCCGCGCCATGCACTCCGAAGGCGTCCAAAGTGTCATCATAGCCGAACTTGCTTTTGACGCCCGTGACCATGAAGAAGCACAACACCCCGGCTACCAATCCGATGAGCATGGCCGGGAACGGTTTCACGAACCCGGATGCGGGCGTGATAGCAACCAATCCCGCAACTGCGCCTGAGATTGCGCCCAACATGCTGGGCTTGCCGTTCTTGATCCATTCGGCGAACATCCAGCCCAGCGCCGCCGCGGCAGTGGCGAAATGCGTAGCCACGAATGCGCTGGTGGCCAGCGGCGAAGCCGCCAGCGCGCTGCCCGCATTGAAACCGAACCAGCCCACCCACAGCAGGCAGGCGCCGATAACGCTGATCACCAGGCTATGCGGCTTCATCGGCTCGGTCATATAGCCGCGCCGCTTCCCCAGGTACAGAGCGCACACCAGGGCCGAGACTCCGGAGCTGATGTGCACCACCGTCCCGCCCGCGAAATCCAAGCACGGGACTTTTCCGCCTAAGAACGCGTTCAAGAAGCCCCCCTTTCCCCACACCATGTGCGCCAGCGGGAAATAAACAATCAGCAGCCACAGCACGGTAAACAGCAGCATGGCGCTGAATTTCATCCGCTCGGCGTACGCACCCGAGATCAGCGCGGGCGTAATGATCGCGAACATGAGCTGGTAGATCATGAAGGTCTGCTGCGGAATGGTGCCCGCATAATCGGCATTCGGCGCGGCGCCCACGCCGTTCAGAAACAAATAACGGAGGTCGCCGAAAAAAGCATTCCCTTCGCCGAAAGCCAGGCTGTAGCCGACAATGGCCCACACTATGCTCACCACAGCCATCAGGGCAAAGCTATGCATCATGGTGCCGAGAATATTTTTGCGCCGCACCAGCCCGCCATAGAACAAGGCCAGGCCGGGACCAGTCATCATCAGAACCAGCGCCGCGCTGACCAGCATCCAGGCATTGTCGCCGGCACTCTGCGCCGACTTGACCGCAGCTTCCAGATTGCTGAGGCGAGTCTCGGTAGCCGGAGGCAGGGCTTGCGCCACGGCAAGGGCCGGCGCCAAGAGCGCCAGCCAGAATCGATAAGGCATAGTCCATGATCCTCTAACAGAGAGGCGGACATTATCGGAAAGTTCTATCGGGCAGATAGAAAGTTCCTATCGGGCAACCGACTCAGGCTGCGTTCTGGCGACACCTGCAGCCTTATGCTTCGGAGTTCGATTTTAGGTACAATGCATGCGAGGTTCCGGAAAATAAGCGCGCATGATTGGCTCTCGTGGGAGCGGACGGAAAGCGGCTAATGTTCCCGGTACTCATGCGGTAAGAACGAAAGGGCTTGAAGTCGAAAGGGCCGCGATTCGCAGTCACGGCCCTTTCTCTAAATCTTGGAGATGATAACGGCTGCCACAAGCGGTGCGGCTTACACCGCGCGCGGTCTTTCAGCTAGGAGTGTATCACATGGCCGAGAAGAGAGAATACCGCCTCAAGATCAACGCCTACTCTCCCGAGACCATGCCAATGAAGCGATTGGCAGAGTACATCAGCGACTTGGCAGTTCTTTTCGGCGACGAATCGCATGTTCATCTCGTCGGAATCGAATCCAGCAGCACGTGTCCAGTTATCCTCGTTGATTGGGAAGCGGAGCCGAAAGTCGTAGATCGGGTTCAGAGAGCGCGAAATAAGGAAGGACCGGAAGATGCTCAACGCGCAATCGACAGCATAAATTCGCGGCTAAAGAAAGACAATGCTTCGGCAGACCTTTTGAACCCCAGCCAGTCGAAGATTTTTGAGTTTCCTGGAGCAACGGTTCGTGAGCCTATAGAATGGCCGTCGATAAACCAAGCGTCCGAATTGTACGGCGTGCCCATATGGGTCGGTGGCAGGACTGAACTCTCCAACGTGGACCTTCTTGATGGCACGATTGAGTGGAAGTGTCTAGCTGATCGGGGGAAGGCGATTGCGATTGCCCAACACATCTACACAGCGACGCTACGCGTGATCGGTCATGGAAGATGGCGAAAAATGCCGAATGGCCCCTGGAACCTAGAGCGGTATGTTATCGATGACTTTGAAGTAGTGAAGACCACGACTTTGGAGCAAACTATTTCTGATCTGCGAAGCATAAAAGCTAAATGGAAGTCTCTTCCGGACCCGCTCGCTGCGCTCGACGCAATTAGGAGCGGAGAAGATCACAAACCTGATGGTGGTATTTGACAATTCGATTTTCTGCCTCACGCTGCACCCCGACGCGAAGCCTAAGTCTGGCGTTGATCGGGCGAGAGACCGCGTGGAGTACCTCGTTGAGACTCTTGGAGCCCAGAAAGAAACAGTGATCATTCCGGCTCCGGTATTGAGTGAGTTCTTAGTATTTGCTGGGCCGGATGCTCCAGACTATTTGATTAAGATTCGGGAGAGTTCGATGCTCCGCGTGGAACCATTCGATGAACGCGCTGCCATCGAACTTGCCGACATGGAGATAACGGCTCGCTCCAAAGGAAATAAACGTGGAAGCGCAACCGGCTCCGAGTGGCAGAAGGTTAAGTTTGACAGGCAGATTGTTGCGATCGCGAAGGCCAATGGTGCGTCCGCAGTATACACCGACGACCCGGATGTTGTCGCACATTGCAAAGACTGCGGAATGCCAGTGTTCGGATCAACGGATTTACCGCTGCCACCTTCAAAGCAGATGACGCTTGGGGAAGACGGTAATGAATCAGAAGAAACGAACACGAACGAAACGAATTAAGGAAGGCGCACTGAAAGATGCCGCTGCAGAAACTGCCGAAGCCAGGACACCAACGTCTGTCCCTGCATCCGCTGAAGTTCGAGGAAGCGATAGCGGAGGTGTTGAAGATCAAGCCGGAGCCGAAGCCTGCAAAGAAGAAGGCTAAGAAGGCAGGGAAGGCAATTCCAAGGTGAGGTCTACGACCTCTCCGCTCGTGTAGTACCAGTCCGCCTCTTTGGTGATTGTGTGCTCCTGGTTATAAGCATCCCTGATCGTGATAAGGAAGCGAGCATTGTGTGGCGCAGCAGGGTGGCCGCGTCCAATGGTCGGATATGCACTGAAGTCGAACAACACCCACCCTGTCTTAGGAATCCCTGGTTCGTACGCGTCTTCCGGTATTGGATCAATCAGTTGACGGTCATTAAAACCACGTTCAATCCTCCAACCGCTCGGTATATCAATCCGTTCAGCGGTCGGCACATATGACTCTGGACCCACTTGAACATGGAGCATCCAGTTAGTTATCGTTGTTTTGCGTGATCCGTGATTGGCGATTCTGAGTTTCGCCAAAATCAGCGTGCTGCGCGATGTCCATTCCCCAATATGCGGCTTGAAAAGAATTTCCAAGAACTCACCCCGAAGGTCGGGGTCTGGTCGATCCGGGGGCTGGACTTGTTTGGGTTCTTCCTCGGGTCGGCGCTTTATTTCGGTGAATAATTCAGCCGCGAGTTTGGCTGTATCAACGGTTAGCGGACGTTGAAGCGCGACTTGTAAATCACTATTACGCTTCTGCAATTCCTGAGCGCGATGAGCATCTCGTAAATTGCGGAATATGGAATAGGCGACCAGGCATATACAAAAAATCCAAAACAGTGCGTAGATAGCACCGTTCACGAGATGTCTCCTCTCAAGCACATCCCATGCTTGTATCCCAGCGAAGGCGCAAGCGACTATAGTGGACCCTAGATTTCAG
>PMOK01000006.1 GCA_003162425.1 Bryobacterales bacterium
TGAAGTACTACGCAAGGTTAGTGAGAGGACCTCACCTTCCAATTCCATGCGGTCTCGACGATCTCTTCCAATGTGGAATGCCGCGGCCGCCATCCCATTTGCCCGGCTGATTTGGTGGCGGCTGCGATGAGACAAGCAGGATCGCCGGCACGCCGCCCGACCTCGCGAACCGGCACTTTTCGTCCAGATACTTTCTCGACCATCGCTATTACTTCCCGAACTGAGTAGCCCCGGCCGGTACCGAGGTTGAACGCATCGCTGGGTCCGCCCATGTCCAGATAGCGAAGGGCGGCCAAGTGGGCCTCAGCTAGATCCGTGACATGCAAGTAGTCTCGAATCGCGGTTCCGTCCGGCGTGTCGTAGTCCGTTCCGTAGATCTCCAAAGGCTGATTAGGGGCCATCGCTGCGCGAATCGCCAGCGGAACCAGATGCGTCTCCGGGTCATGATTTTCACCCAGTTCTCGCTCCGGGTCGGCTCCGGCTGCATTGAAATAGCGAAGGGCTACCCAACGCAAGCCGTGGATACAGCCATACCAATGGAGCAGACGCTCCACCATGCGCTTGGATTCCCCGTAGGGGTTCACGGGTTGCTGAATGTGATCCTCGGTAATCGGGATTTGAAGAGGGTTGCCGTAGGTGGCACAGGTGGAAGAGAAGACGATTCTCCGCACGTTGCGCGAGCGCATGGCATCCAACAGATTCAGGGTATTCACTAGATTGTTGCGGAAGTACAACTCGGGAGCCCGCATCGACTCGCCGACATAAGCGAAAGCGGCAAAGTGAAATACCGCGTCGATTGGATACTGAGCGAATACTCTATCGAGCGCACTCCGGTCGCCGATGTCCGCCTCAATCAGGGGCCCCCATTTTACGGCCTCCCGGTGCCCCCGCTGCAAATTATCGAGGACGACTGGCTGCATGCCGGCTTGGGCCAGGATCTTCGCTGTATGGCTGCCGATGTAGCCGGCCCCGCCGGTAACTAGGACGTGCACGCGTTCTTCGATCTTACCAACAACAGCGCGATTCTCGCCCGACTTTTCCGTAGGGCAAGCCTCCGGCTTGCCAGCTGTACAAGACGGAGGCTTAAGCTACTGGGGCAACTCGGGCCAACTGCGGCCCTAACATCGTAATCGATAGAGGTCAGCGCTAGAGGCGAGACGCTCGATCAGCGGCGCCAGGTTCTCGAATCGTTAGAGGTGGGGATAACAAGTGCGAGTTCGGGCACAAATCTCCCTAGGGCAACCTGAGATGCTCTTTCGACTCCACATCATTATTTGCGAGCCCTCCTTTGGACGCCAGGATGTGGACGGCCGGATGTTGGAAAAGAACGAGTTTCGTGCTCAATCTTAAGGGAAGCCCAACAAGGCTGGCCCAGTTCGAACGGTAACAACACACTTGACTACCCAAAGTCTTTCGTAGGCAAGTATGTTGTTACCGTTCGAACTTACCAGGGCAAGGTAGGGGGAAGCGGCAACCTTAGTACTAATTAAATAATATGTTCTGACCTACTAGGTTATAATTCCAGACAAAAGGGATGATCCTTCGGGCTGAATTGCTGAATAGCGTGTGGCATACTTCCACACGCTGCCCAAATGTCAGGCGAAAAAAGAATACCGGGCCTGGACGGGATCCGAGCGCTTTCAATCCTCTTGGTAGTCCTTGGCCATGTGTCATATGGCGTTACAGCGTGGTCGCAATATGGTGGCTTTGGAGTCGAGGCTTTCTTTGTTTTATCGGGCTTTCTGATCACGTGGCTGCTATGCACGGAGGAGGATAAACGCGGCGACATCAGTTTGCCTTCCTTCTACGCCCGGCGGTCTCTGCGCATCCTGCCGCCCGCGTTCCTTTACATTGCGTCCGTGTCCCTGCTTGGAGTGCTGGGGCTGGCTGACTTAGCCCCGAATGAGCCCCTCTACTCGGCATTCTTCGTCAGGAATCTGATGGCGAAGGGTGGCCTCCATCTGGGGCATTTCTGGTCGCTCGCAATCGAGGAGCAGTTCTATCTGCTGTGGCCCGTCGTTTTCCTGATACTGCGCTCAGACCGGCGGAGACTTGCTTTCACCACAGTGCTTATCGTGGCAGCGCCGTTCTGGCGTCATACGATGTATAGTGTGGCCGGAGGCGCCATGTGGGTGAACAGTGGGCGCTTTGATCTCCGATACGATGCGTTGATGGTGGGCTGCTGCCTGGCGTTAATCCGTCATGACGGCAAGTTCCGACAGCTGGCGGTGAACCCGGTAATCAAGTCGACACCTGCAGGCTTGGTGGCGCTGGGAGCGATCGTCGCCGGATGCGCAGGTCTTCCGATGCGGGCGCTGTCATCCAGCCTTTCATTGATCGGAGTTGCGGCATTCATAAACCACGCCGTGGAGTGCCCGGAAGGGATGATCGGCAGCTTCTTAAACTGGCGACCGATGATGTGGGTGGGTCAGTTGTCCTACAGCCTGTACCTCTGGCAACAGATCTTCTGCTGGCATTCGAAACTGCCTTGGCTAGGACAATTTCCGCAAAATATCATAGCCGCGTTTGCCGCCGCGGCATTCAGCTATTATTTGCTGGAGAAACCACTAGCTGATGTCAGAAGGCGCGTCCCTTATTTGTCGAATCCAAAACTTGTCTATCGTGTTATCGAGCCTTCCGCGCAACGGGCAGGCCTGCTGGCGACTCCCAGTATGGAGGACACCGCTTCACAGACGCTCACCCGAGCCGCCGCCGGATCGGGGAGACGATTCGGAATTCGCCCTGCTATAACTGACGACGTCCTTAAGCTTCTGAACGCCGTGAGGTCCGAGCAATCGAATCAACCAGAAATCCGTGAAGTAAACGGCGAATCGCTACACTCGTAAAGTTAGAATGGTCGGGAACGAAGTTTTCGCTGCGAGAAATCCGGCGTTGCGTGCCGTTGGATCTGGTGGGCAAGAGATGCGGCCTTCGATCTCGGGGCCTGCGATTCGCTTGGGAATCCCTAAAATCGTGATACCCATTTTCCCAACAGTAGTCCCAGAACACAATCGACAACCGTCGCGAGTGGTAAACGCTGGTGACGAGACTCACTTACGTAACATGGCGCCTCGTGAGTCCACCGCGAAGGGCTATTGCTTCCTCGATAGTGGAAACAGACGTGTCGGGTTACCTTGCTCGGCGAGGAACGAGATTGCGAATTCACCCTCCAGCCGGCGCTGATAGGGCGTGCCACTGATTAATACCATGGGAGCATGCCCCTGGGTCGCCAATTCGGTTTCCTTAAGGACCATGGCGCTATAGAAGTCGCCCACTAGGACCAAAATGAAGCGAAGCGGATTCGACCAATGGCAGAGTTACTACCAAGATGAGTGAGGGAGCCAGTGACGCGGGGCCCAACGTCTTAGAATCGTGTGAAGGTCAATACGTTGATCTTATCGTTTCCTGCCTCCGGCCTTCAAAGGTCTGCCAACGTCAACTAGTGCGACGGCTGTGGTGTGTCATTTCTCGGAGATCCGTCCCGCCAAGTTCTTTCCACAGTTTTCTGTTTCTTAACGCCGCTTCCGGGCCCCGCGTCACGGTTGCGGCCCGTGGATATTGGCACTACATTTCCTTGTGTTGGATCTGAGGTCGCTGTGGGAGATCCGGAGAGTCCTTGGAAATGTTGCGAAATCCTTGGAAGTCATCGTCCAAGCCATTCTGGGCGCGACTGTGTATCTCCCAAACCTGGCCAGGGACCATCCCTAGCTTGCGCGACTCGGGACTGCACCCAATTCGGGGGACCAGTTCGTGTCTCGATTCCCAGATCAGCTGAGGTACACGCTCACGTCGCGTCATCAATCTGCTCAGCAATGCTTCCATGGCAGGTTCATCCCCGGTCAGCCATTCCACTGGGATCTGGTTTCTCGCTTCGGCCAGCACTTCTTCGGGAAAGTGCACTACTCGATCGAGCCATGGCTGAAAATCGTTTACGGACTTGGCATTTTGGTAAACCACTGGGCGAAAATAAAGGCCCTGAAGAGGCGAATCATAAAAGGTCCAGTGTGGTCCACCGAAACTGAAGCCGTGGTCGATCATGTACGCCATGTAGCCTAGACCCGGGAAGCTAGCCCCTGTCTGCGACTGCGGCCTGAAGAAGATTGTCTGCCGTGCGTCGGCATTTCCGGTCCATTTGTCAAAGGCCAATACGCCCAGGAATTCGTTGAGATTGCGGACCTTGCCCAGCAGCGAATCAGGAAGGAAATCGTACACCATCGCCTTCGCAGGGTCTCCAGGGTATCGCGACCCGAAGTGCAAGCCCGGCTCCACCCTGAGACGGCGAGAGCCAAGCTGGATGTAAATGTCTGGCTCTTGCGCCAGGAATTCACCAGTCAGCTTCACGATGGCGGTCTCGGGAGTTGATATCTGCAAGTGCTTCAAACAAGCAGAGGCGATCCATTCATTGATGAGTGTCCGAGGGTGCTGCGGATTGTTGCTGAACTTCACGACGTAAAACTGTCCATCATCGCACTGCAGCAGGTGACTCTGGCCACCGCCGCGCATCTTTCGGACAAACCCTATGGAACGAATCGTCATCGACAGCAGATTAGCTAGTGTCGTGCTGCACATCATATTCTCTAAGCCGAATCCTCTACAACTGCATTCTCCAAGGACTAGCGCTGCCTGCTATTACCGGTGACATAGCGGCTTTCGCTGTCTCTTCATGAAATCGTATGTTGCGACTTGAGAATTCATGTCGCCCCGCCACTTGACTGCCGATGAGGAAAATAACTGCGCGCGCGAATGTCGATTCGCGCAGCGAATCAGGCACGTAACCAAGAGACTCCTCCGTCTGCAGGTGAGTCTTGGCGCCAAAGGATCTAACAAATGAAATTGAAACATCTGTTCATAGCGATAGCAATTCTACTTGCAGTGAGAACAATTATTACGTGGAGTCCGTTATCAGCCGCTTCTCCGGCGGTGTCAGTGACACCGGTGCTGCGGGCATCCGCTCAACTGAAATTGACCTCTACGCTTAGCGCGGCTGGGAGTTCAGCGGTGACCTGGTCGTTAAACCCGCAGGTTGGGGCAGTTTCCTCTGGGGGCGTGTACACCGCGCCCACGCCCATCACCTCTGTACAGACGGTGGTCGTCACGGCCACAAGCACATCAGATGCAACCCAAACAGGAAGCATCGCAGTTACGCTTCGGCCGACAGTGGTGTTATCGGTCAGCCCAGCACAGGCGACGATCTTCACTTCACAAACACACCAGTACACAGCAGCATTGACTGGGGCTACCGACACCTCGGTGGTCTGGTCGATCAATCCCGCGGTGGGCAGCATTTCGACGTCGGGGCTTTACGCGGCGCCGCTCACTCTCAGCTCCCCCCAAACAGTTACCGTGACGGCTACCAGCAATGCCGATCCCAGCACCTCGGCCAGCACTAATATCACTGTGAACCCCGCTATAACAATCTCGCTCAGCCCGGCGAACGTTCAACTGTTCGCATCCCAGAGCCAGCAGTTCACTGCAGCCGTAACTGGAACAGCAAATACAGCAGTCACGTGGTCGCTCAGGCCCGCAATTGGCACGCTGAATAAGGGAATGTACGTGGCACCGGCCGCACTCAATTCTCAACAGACGGTCACTGTGACGGCGACGAGCACCGCGAGCCCCTCGCAAACCGCAAGCGCGACCATAACACTTGTCCCGGTGGTCGCAGTCGCGATAACTCCTACTTCGGTTTCGCTCACGAGCGGTCAGTCCAGCCAGTTCAACGCTTCGATTACTGGAACGACCAACACTGCCGCGACGTGGTCAGTGGCGCCGGCGGTTGGCACGGTCCTCAACGGGCTCTACACTGCACCGGCGACCATCACGACTCCGCAGAACGTGACCCTAACAGCAGCCAGCATTACGGATCCAACTAAGACAGCACTGGCGACGATTACGCTGATGCCGCCAAGTCCAATAACAATGCCCATCGAGGTTGTCGGTCCC
>PMOK01000016.1 GCA_003162425.1 Bryobacterales bacterium
AATTCCTGCTCAGAGCCGGAAATGGATCGGCATTCTGCGCACCGTTACTGGCGTTGGTGAACGGAGTCGCGAAAAGCGGCGGCGCGGGGCTCAGATAGTTATATCCGAAGGGAGGGATGCCATACATGATTCCAGCGGTGAGCCCAGGGAATGCGGTGTAGAAAATACCATAGCTGGCCCGTATGCTGCTGTCTCCAGCGTTGCCGAAGATTACTTTGAGAATTTCATTTTCGAAGTTCGGCGAATAGGCCAGGCCAATCCGCGGAGCGAAGTTGCGATACTTGGTGGGCGAGAGCGTGGAGGGTATGCCGGGATCTCCAGGAACCACCAATCCGGGCAGCGCGTTGGGATAGACAACCGATTGCTCGCCGGGAACAATGGTCTGGATATTGTTATATTTCTCCGACCATGGCTCGATCAGATCCCAACGCAAGCCGTAGTTGAGTGTCAGGTTGGGACGCACCCGCCAACTGTCCTGAACGAATGCCGCGGCGTAGTGGTTCCGGAGATAGAAGCGCTGCCCGGTTGTCTGGGTGAAGTTGCTCGGAAGGCCCACAAGAAAGTCGGCGAATGGATTGCCAGTTGCGGTCCCATCGATATTGAACGTCCCGTTGAATGTGGCGTTCGGGTTACTGTTGACCTGATCGTAGTGAAACTGTGCGCCGAACTTCAACGTGTGGGTGCCTATCACCCGTGAGAGCGCATCACTGAGATACAGCGTGTTGTTCCACTGAAAGGTGTTGGTAATCGGAACGCCCATCACAAAGGACGGGAAGGCGACATTTTCCACGCCTTGGAACTGAGGAGCTTGGATGACGATACCTTGCGTCCCAGGGCCGGTCACAAAGCCCTGCGATTGAAGCGTCACTCCCAGGCCGCCGTGCGGCTGGCCAATATCGTTCACATTTCGCAGGAACCCGATGTGAAATTCATTGACCGTAGATGGGCCGAGGACCTTTGTATCGCCGATTGTGATTTCCTGCGCCTGCCCGATCGTCAGAGCGTCAAAGCCAGGGATGCTCGCGCCGCCTTGCCCGCCGGGATACGGATTGTCCAGCCGGTAGTTGTCAATGAAATAGTAACCGGAGATCTGGCCCAGTCGCGTATTTGCATCCACGCGGGCGCCAGCTTTGTCATCCCGCACGGTCTCGGGATAGGCGGAAGTAGAAAACAGATTGGAGCCGATGTTCGGCGCCGGAATATATTGCAGCAGATGCTGGGCGGGCGCGGACCATGCCGATTGCGGAATAATTGCGCCAGGAAAAACGCACTGCGAACTGGAATTGCAGCCGGCCGTGTAGTAAGGTTCGCCCTGGGAAACAGCATAACCGAGCTTGCCCGTGAGCAGATTAGCTAGGTACGAGCCGTTCACTTTTCCCGTCAGCGTACTTTCGGCGTCGCTGAAGTTGCCGGCACGTTCCTGATTTGAGAGCACCGTTGTTACGGGCAATGAAATGCCTTCAACGGTACCCGTTCCCTGATAGTCCAAGAAGAAAAACAGTTTGTCCTTTTTGATTGGGCCACCAACGGTTCCACCGTACTGATTCTGCCGGTATACGCCTCGCGTTGGGTCGAAATAGTTCCTGGCATCCAAAAGGGTGTTTCTCAGAAACTCAAAAGCATCGCCGTGATACGAATTGCTTCCGGACTTGGTGACGACGTTGACCATTCCACCGTTGTAGTTGCCGTATTCGGTATCGAAATTGTTGGTAAGAACGCGAAACTCCTGAATGGAATCCAGGTTCGGAATTATCGACGTTCCGCCGTTCATGTGCTCCTGCACATCGATGGCGTTTACCATGAATCCGTTGGCCGATTCACGCTGGCCATCGATGGAAACGTTTCCGGGATTCGCGTCGCCCGAAGGACTGATGGTGCCCGCTACCCCCGCCATGATCACGGAGGCAGCAGTCAGAGTCGTCACTGGAGTGACGCCCGGTTGAATCGCGAGCAGGTCCGTATAGCTGCGGCCGTTGAGGGGAATCGCCTGGATCTGCTTGTCGTCCACTACTTCGCCCAAATGGGTGGCGACCGTATCAACTTGAGTTTGGACGTTGGCTTCGGCAGCGCTCACTGTTATCGCCTCCGATTGCTGCTTGACTTCCAGCGTGGCATCCAGCGTCACGGCAGCGTCGGCATTGATGGCAATATTGGTTTTCTTCTGCGGCTGGAACCCGTCCACCTCAATCGTTAGATCATAGCGGCCCACAGGGAGCGCCGGGAACGAATAGAATCCTCGCGTATCGGAGGTCGCGTCAAACTCGCTCTTCAGCGCGGAGTTCACGAGCTTGAGTTTGACGCCCGGAATCACGGCGCCGGTGACGTCTTTCAGCACGCCCGAGAGTCGCCCTCCGCTCAGTGCCCACGCGAGAGTAACGCAAAGAAGGCCTATGAGTGCTACCGATCTCACCATAGTGATGCTAACACGGGCAATATTACGATTGTGCGATATGTGCTACGATCTCGAGGCATCGCTCATCGCGGAATCCAGTGCGCCTGTGTAGTGAACAGTCCGTCGACAAAACCGATCTGGTAAACCAGAAAGATACCGAAAGCCATGCTCGCGACACCCGAAATCGCAGTCAGGTGCCGGTTGATCTTGAAGAATTTATTGCCGGTGTAAACCAGAGGCACTGAGATTGCGGCCGTCATGAGCATCATTCCCAGCATCGTGCCGAAACCGAAAACCAAAAGGTAGGCCGTCGACCACAGAGGGCTCTTGATGGTGGAAAGGACTAAGAGGGCCACCGCCGCCGAACCGGCCAGACCGTGCACCAGGCCCACCACCAACGGTCGAGCGGTTTGAAAGAGACCTAGTTTTCCGATGGACGCGGGGGTAAGGCGCTCCGTAACCGAGCGCATGACCCCGGTAAGGTTCAGAACACCCAACAGGATTAGCATCAAGGCCACGCAAAACTCCATGCTTAGGCCGAGACGTGGCGGAATCACGACACCGAAAATAATGATCGCGGAACCCACTAGAAAAATCGTGAGCGTGTGTCCTAATCCCCATAGCAATCCAATGGTCGCCGAGCTTCTGATGGACTTTTGGCGGCTCACAATGGTGGATACTGCCACAATGTGGTCGGCGTCTGTGGAATGACGCATTCCGAGGAACAGCCCCAGCAGAATTACCGTCACGAACGGAACCAGTTTGTGCGTGGACGGAATCCAATGCGAGAATTGAACCGACGCGACGGCGGATACCGTTATTCCCACGCCCAGCATCACCATGAACGCGGATGACAATAAGGGAAGATAGCGAAGGACAGTGGTGCCCGCAAGCACGCGAGTTGAGATCGCTCGTTTGGCGTAGACCATGGTCAAACCAACCGTTACTAGCACAACCGCGAGTCCAAAACTAAATGCGGTGATCAAGAATAATCCGAATCCTATCCGGTGAAGCGAGAAGGCACTCAGCAGAACGACCAGCGCAGCCGGACAAGGCACGATTCCTCCCGTGATGCCCAGCAGACAGAGCTCGCGCAGTGACAAGGCACGCTCGGCTGGTTTCGAATTAGAAGAAGAAAACCAGTGCGAATGGTTCTCTCCTGGAGCGTGCGAATGTTCGCCGGTTTCGCCGGTCCAGTGTTTCAGGAAAATGAAAATGCCGAGTCCGGCAACGCTCAGACCGGAAATCGCTCCCAGCCAGGGATAGAGCTGCTCGGGAACGATGTATCGCGATGCATAGAGGGTCAAGGCNNAACACCGCATGTCTTGCCGTGCCGCGTGAACCGACCAGGTAGGCGGCGACGATGGTCTTGCCGTGTCCCGGCTCCAGCGCATGCAGTGCACCCAGACCAGCGGCGATCAGAGCAGCCGAGGTCAACACCCAGAAGCTCAACTTGCCCTGCGTCGAGATCAGCTCGGTAAAACGGCTCCGTGGTGTGTTCTGAGCGTGGATTGCGAATGACAGCGGAGCAGCCGGGGATGCCGTCACGCTGCTGGGAGAGGATCGAGCTACGCTCCGATGCCGCTGTCTCTGAGGTGCGAGTGCCTGATGTGCCGTACTCTTGAAGCCAACCAGAGCGGACAGTTGCTGAGGAGGGCTGTTCAAAACATCGGTGGAATAGTCGGTCAATTCCTGGCTGCGGTCGGTACCGGGAGCGGAACTGTCGAGAATCGCGACACCCTCGCCGAGAACCACGATTTCCTTCCAGCCGGCGCGTCCCGAAAAATTGTTATCGAAATAGGAGAGCTTGTGAGCGCCTGCAATTGCATCCAGCTTGCCCCGGAACACGAACGCGATTTTCATGGTGGGCAGACCGCCCGCGCCGCCGGCGAATGCGGCCTGGCGGGAGACGGTATCCAGCCGGACAGATTCCCCATCGCTCTCCAACGAAATTCCTTCCTTCAAGCGCCGCTCCTGCCTCGCGACGTAAGCGCTGGGGGCGTCAGCCGTGGGAGGAATATCGAGCTGCCGAATCTCCTGAAAAGTGGGAATTTCGGCCATGTCGAGCAGATAGCGTATCTCAACCGACCCTTGGCCGATCGTGATCTTCGCGTAATGGTTGACGCTGAAATTTCCCATGGGATGGGCGAAAGAGCTCGCCGCACTCACCAGCAACAACAAAACCATTCTCGACAGCCGATTGCTCATATGCTTGCTCATTTACTCCGTGATTGAATCGACGCAATGGCCGACTGGGCCGCCCGGGCGAGATTGATGGCAGGCATGAACCCGAAACCGCGGTTGCGCTGGGAAAGGTTTTCGGGAGCAGACTTGGCAATCTTATCGAGCTCCGCTAAATCCGACGCATCTCCGAAGGCGCCAATCACTCGCATCGCATACAGCCGGTCCGGAACCTGTGAGCTTGCGAGCAGGCCGCGGGCAACACCCAAAGCCGTTGCCGATTCGAGTTGCGCAAGACGATCCAGAGCCATGTCGCCAACCATTCCGCCTCTTTTCGCGAGATTTGAGAGATAGGGAATCACCACTGGGTCCTTGTACTCGTTCAGGCCGGCGAGCGCGTTGGTCGAGACCAGAAGATTTACGTCCTGCGCCGCTTGCGAGATCACTTGGAGCAGCTCGGGCTTTTGAAAGGTACCTAGTTGACGGACCGCGGCGGCACGCACCTGCGCGTCCGGATTCGATACGGCCTGTTTGAGCGTGTCAACTGCCCCCGCGATCCGTAGGTTGTCGGCGGCACAAGAAAGCACGGCCGGATCTTCGAGCGCTTTCCCCATCGCGCTAACGACGTCCGGCTCTGAGTTGCCTCGGAGCGCGAAGCAGGCCGTCGCCCGTTCGGAAGCAGTCAGCTTCCCGTCAAAGAGCCGCTGAACCGGAGCTTGGTCAGCGCAGATCGCAAGCGCGGGAGCTAGAAAGAAAATCACGGTTTTCATTGGGTGGACCTTTCTTGGGATTCCTGCGCCGCGCCATGCATAATGATTTCGGAGTGGAGGCGGAATCCAGGCTCCGGCGTTTTGAGCGCGAGCGCCTTCTCCATATACTGCTGCGCTTCGGCGATTCGGTGGTTCTTGTAAAGCGCCCAGGCGAGCGCGTCGTAACTATAAACATCCCGGCGGAATTCCAATTCGCCCTGGGCCAACTGAAGCGCGCGATCGAGTTTCACGTCGTGGTCGGCGAACGCCAGCGCCAAATTGCGATTTGCCTTTTCTCCGCTGGCGATGGACACCTTGTCGATCACGTCAAGCAGATCCATCTGCTTGGCAGCCAGATCGTCCTGGCCAGTTTTCTTATAGAGGTCATATAGTGCGGCGGCGTAATCCGGAAGCGGGGTGATTTCCTGGGCACGGCGGTAGCGCGCGATGGCGCCCTGAACATCGCCGGTTTCCGCAAGCACGCGGCCGAGGCCCGCATACGCTGGATGGTAGTTATTGAAAGTGCGCTGAGCATCCGTGAAAGATTGTTGAGCCAATGCAAGCTGGCCGCTCTTGAAGTAGATGTTTCCGAGATCGACCATGCACCATGCGATGTTTTCAGGTGAAGAACTCCCGGCCTCGATCGCTTTCTTCATGATGGCGATGGCGCCCGGCACGTCGCCGTAAAGAAATCGGAAATGGGCCGCGCGGTTGTAGCTGGCCAGATCGGGCCGAAGCGAGACCATTTTCTGATAGGCTTCTGCGCCTTTGTCATAGTCGCCCATCTCGACGTACGCATCCCCCAAGGTGCCCCAGTTCCACGGATCGGCCGGGCTGATCTGGATCAAGCGCCGCGAAGATTCCACCGCTGTGGCGAACAGGTGACGCTCCAATTGCGTTTCAGTAAGGAGGCGAAGCGCTTCGTAGTTCGAGCTGTCCGACGAGAGCACGCCGTTGAGAACGGAAACCGCATTATCCAGATATGAGAAGTCGGTAGTCTCACGCGACTTCTGGACGTATGCGGACGCCAGCAGGACTTGGTAGTGCGCGGGATCACTGGGTTTGGCATTCACAATGGCGCTGTACATCGCGATGCGATCGTCGGTCTTGAGCATGGCGACTTGTTCGGCCAAAGCGCGATCCGATAGCGCGCCGACAACACGGTCGGCAGTGGATTGCGCCCAACCGGAAGTGCAGCCGAGCAGAAAAACACAGGTAAACAGTTTCATGATTCTCCTTTTGGGTGGGGCAGGATGCCATCCCGCGCAGCTTACGCCGATTGGCAATCGGCGCGCAGGTTAACAACCCTGCCCCACATTTTTACTGCCCGGTCGGCATGCCCTGACCGTTGGTGCCGTTCTCCTGACTATGCAAGTAGCCGGCGTGCGGCGGTGCATGGAACGGGAAGTGATCGAGCGTGGGGACATCGTTTTCGTTCACGCCGTCGCCGAGCGGCGGAGCGTTCGTGAATCCAGGAACCAGAATCCCGGCTATTGCACGGAGTCCGATGTCTACTACGTCGTCGTTTGGCCGGCGCCCGCCAAAGGGCCAACCGGCGTTGTCCCCGCCCAATGGGCCCAGGCGATTCTGCTCCGCGAGCGATGTCGGGGGGATAGTAAGGTCGATGCGGGTGATGTCAGGCACAAAAATACCCAGCAGGTCTTTACGCGGGGCCGGAGGAACCGGAAGACCGAAAACGCCATTTAGAATTCCGGTGGCAAAGAACGGATTTCCGATGTATTGAGCGAACTGCTGGTCGCCCGATGGGACGCTGCGATTCCAGTAATCCTTCATGGGAAGCGGAATGAGAGCTTCCACCGTGAGCGGATTGGCTACGCGATCCACTTGAACGAAGTCGCCGAAGTACAACGGATCGGCCGGTGAAGGACGCACCGTGACCTGCTGACGAAGCGTGGAAGCCCAGGCGGCGATCTTGGCGTCGGGGGCCGTCGAACTGGTGGGCACCTTGCCATCGACGGTGACTGCGGTGATCGGCAACTCAAGGGCAATGAGGCTGATGTTGTAACCCGCGAAACCGTCCACCGCTTTGGGATAGCCTGGACCGGGGCCGATTTCGGCGGCTCCCGTGAGCACCGGAGCTGGTGCGCGGAAATTCAGGGTGTCGAAAGTTGCACCGCTATCGAAAAAGAACGCGTCATCGCGTGGTCCCGCAAACACTCGCCATCCATTCACGAGCGTGAACACGGAGGGCTGGCCGAGCGTCGCCTCATAGTTCGGCGTACTCTTCGGGCCCAGGTTCGGAGGAGCCACTGAAAGAGCGTGGCCATTCTCGTTCGCGTTCAGAACGGTGACCTGGCCGGTGGTTTGATTCCGAATGGTCACCGTGTAGGTCTGATAAAGAAAAATTCCGGGGTCATCAATGCTCTTGATGGTCCCGAAATAAGAGACAAAAGTGGGGTTCGGCCGCAACAAGGTGCTGAACGTGAAATCTACGATGAGGTCCGGGTTTCCGTCCAGACCGCGTTGATTGTTGATGTTGAACCGGTATGTAACGGTGTCGGAAAACTTGTAGTAGCTGGGGCCGTTGTCCGGATTCTGGAAGCCCTGCGCGCTCATGCTCATGACCACTCGATCACTCTTGCCGTTCTCGTAACTCCGGAATATATAGAAGTCGTTGAGATTGGCGGTTTGGTCCTCGAGTAGCATGGGACCATTCCGATGGCTTGCGGCGAAAGCGCTTGCGCTGAGCAATAGCAGCGTAGAGCCGAGCCGATGCAATCGGCGGATGTTTTGGTTCATATTCTCTTCTCCTGGGTCGAATAGTTTGTCATCGTGTGACATAGCTGGTACGGTTCGCGGGCCGATTCGGATTCCGATTCGAGAAGAAAGTCTCTCGTCACGCTAATTTCCTCAAAAAATATAGATCCAACGGCTTACGGGACGCGTAGTGTTGAGCGTGATAGACCCGCTGGGCGTGATAAGATCACTCAATAATCTTTAATGGGTGAACCAGCGAGTGCACCTCTTCGTGAAGCGGCGTGGGGGGATTACATTCGCCGTTGCGTCTCGCGGGATGAGTCCGCTCTCGCGGCGCTTTATGACGAATCCAGCCAGCTTGCCTACACCATCGCCCTGCGAATCCTCCAGGATGAAGCCGATGCCTCGGAAGTGGTTTTGGATGTTTACAAGCAAGTATGGGATGCTGCGGCTCGCTTTGATGAGCAGCGTGGCTCGGCGGCGGCATGGATCGTCATCCTGGCGCGAAGCCGGGCAATGGACCGGCGGCGCTCGCGGGCCGCACGGATGCGAACCGCAGTCAAGGTGGAGGAGCTGCACGACGTGATCTCCCGGCAGCCCAGCCCGGAAAGTTTGGCGATCGCCAGCCAGAGCAGCCGCTCGGTAATGCGTGCATTAGCGGCGGTGCCCTCCGAACAGCGTGAGGCTCTGGAGTTAGGGATTGTTAGGAAATAAAC
>PMOK01000111.1 GCA_003162425.1 Bryobacterales bacterium
ACCAGTTCGTCCTGGCGGCCGATCAGATCCAGACTCGTCCGATCGCCCATGTGCTTCAATGACCACGCTTCGCGCGAGGTCTGCTCATTGCCGCCGATTGCCAGTACGATCACGTCCGCCTTGCGCGCGGTCCGCACCGCCGCCGCGATTAGGTTGCGATCTTCCGCGGGATCGGAAGGAAGGACTTCGTCCTGGTTCCATGAACCTGGCTGGGTGATTTTCGAGCCTTCGCTGTAAAGAACTTTCACGCTCTTTGGGACGCGTGCCCGCACCCCATCGAGCACCGTAGAGCAGTGCGCGGGTTGGCCGCTATATCCGCCGAGCATAGGCCGGCTGGCGTTCGGGCCGATGACGGCAATTGTCTTAATGGCCTGGGCGTCCAAGGGCAGAAGCCCGCCTTCGTTCTTCAGCAGCGTGACCGTCTCGCGCGCAGCCTCGAGCGCCAGTGCCCGGTGCGCGTCGCAACCTGCGACAGCCGCAGCGTGCTCCGGATCGACATAGGGATCGTCGAACAGACCCATGCGGAACTTCCACAGCAGCATCGGAGCTACGAGCTCGTCGAGTTGCGATTCCTGCAACACGCCTTTGCGGACGAGCTCGGCGAGGTGCAGATAGCAGTCGGGCTCCGGCAGTTCGATGTTCACTCCGGCCTCGACCGCCAGCGCACACGCCTCCTTCTTATCCTTGGCGAGGAAGTGGCCGTGCGTATCGGGGCGATAGGACAGCTCCCAGATGGCGTAATAGTCGGAAACGGTGAAGCCCTGGAAGCCCCATTCCTTCCGCAGCACATCGCGCAGCAGCCATCGGTTCGCGTGCGATGGAACTCCGTCAATCTCGTTGTAGGACGGCATCACGGAGATGGCGCCGCCATGCCGGATGGCCTGTTCGAACGGATACAGGAACGTCTCGCGCAGGACCCGCTCGCTGACGTTGGCGGGCGCGCAGTTCATCCCGGATTCAGGCTGTCCGTGTGCGGCGAAGTGTTTGAGCGTCGCGATGAGACGTGTCTTGTCGCGGAAAGTGGCGTCGCCCTGGAACCCTCGTACCGCGGCGATTCCCATGCGCGAAACCAGAAACGGGTCTTCGCCGAAGGTCTCCTCGACGCGGCCCCAGCGCGGATCACGCGCGACATCCACCACCGGGGTGAGCGCCTGGTGCGCGCCCCGCGCCCTGGCTTCCAACGCCGTCATCGCGTACAGAGATTCGATCAAGTCTGGATCGAAAGTGGCGCCCAGCCCGATCGGTTGCGGAAAACTGGTGCCGCCGATCGCGGCGTGCCCGTGCAAACACTCCTCGTGGAAGATCACTGGGATGCCCAGGCGGCTTTCTTCCAAGAAGAAGCGCTGGATGGCGTTAGCCACCTCGGCCATCCGGCGCGCATCCAGGCCCTTCCCCGCGTCGCTCGCGCGGCCCACCTGCCCAAGCCCGTGGCCTTTCTTGAATGCGGCTCTGGCTTTTGACGGGTCGAATTGGCCGTCCGCATCGACCAATGTCTCCGCCTTCTCGCGCCAGATGCAGATCATCTGCGCGGCCTTTTCCTCGAGAGTCATCCGTGCCAATAGGTCCTTCGTTCTTCTCTCCGGCGTCAGTTTCGGGTTCCGGTAGGCCGGCGCTTTCGTTTTGCCGGCGGAGCGCACCACGACCGAATCGGACTTCGGGGTGTTTTTCATGCGCTACCAATCTATCGCAAGCGGTTGCGCTACGCATTGGATTAGTCGGCGCTCTGTCCTAACGCCCGCCCGATCTGGCCGATACCTGGCGGAGTGAGTCACGAGCTCAGCCTGCAACAGCTTTCGCTCCAAATGCGAATCCCTCAGCTCATCACGACCGAGCTGAGGTGCATCTTAAGGGAACCGGACTTTCGGACGGTATCCTGCACGGTGCATCGCCCCGCTCAAGGGCAGTGTGCGGATATCCTGCGTACGAACTTCCACGTCCGAAGCTAGGAAGCGCGGCGGCTGTGGCTTTCGCCCTAGCGCCGCGCCGCTTTGCGCGTGGATCGCGGAGGCCGACAGAAACGGTTCAGACTTTCAAATGGCCCTTCCTGGAAATAGCCGCCGTCCGATGCGCGTGATGACGAGGTCCGCGTCGGTTTCGATGGCTTGAAATCCATTCCCGCCATCATCGATCACGAAGAAGATGTCAACGGTTACAGCTATCGGGGAAACCTGGAGGGTCATAATGCCGGTGCAATCCGGATTCACTGTGTAGGTGCCCGTTACGGTCAGCGGGAGTATGTTGCCGTTTTGGCTCGACATTACAGCGGCGGTAGTACCGCCCTTCCCGTCGAAGGTTTGCGTACCGACCTCGGCGAAAGGCCCCGCGAAGGAGGGCGGAGCGGTAATGTATCCGGTGGATGTGTATGCGAAGGTGCCCCGCACGGTTTCGTTAGAGCATCCTTTGTCGTCGGCCTTCGCTGTGGATGATAAGGCCAGAGCGAGTGCGGTGACTGCGGCCATTGTGAAAGTCTTTCGGATGGTGCTGTGTTTCATGAGGAATCTCCTTTTTCGTCTTGATCAATCTGGTTTGCCGGTTCCAATCCGGCTCACCACGAATAAGGAATCGCGGGAGTGGAAGTTACAGCGTCCGGGGCGAAAGGCATAAAATAGTTGCGACTCTGGCCCAGATGACAAGCTGCCCTCAGTGCGGAGAGGAATTGGGTTCCGATGATCCCGCGGGACTGTGCCCGCAGTGTCTGATCCAGGGCGCTTTCGATAGTTCGGTTGGCGCCGGCGAGTCCACAACTCAGACCCTCCATACAGCGACAGCCGGCGATGACGATTTCGGCCGTTATCAGATCCTTCGACCTTTAGGCGAAGGGGGCATGGGCACCGTGTACCTGGCCGAGCAGCGCGAGCCCATTCGCCGTTCGGTAGCCCTAAAGGTAGTGAAACTCGGGATGGACACAGGCCAAGTACTCGCCCGCTTCGCCAACGAGCGTCAGGCGCTGGCGATGATGGACCACCCGAATATCGCACGGATCTTCGATGCAGGGGCCACGCCCAAGGGCCGGCCTTACTTCGTAATGGAGTACATCGAAGGCGTACCCATAACGCAGTACTGCGACCGCCATCGGATGGCAATCGGCCAACGATTGGAACTTTTTCTCGCGGTGTGCCGCGCGGTTCAGCACGCGCACCAGAAAGGCGTGATCCACCGCGATCTCAAGCCGTCGAATGTGCTGGTGACTGAACAGGATGGCACGCCTGTTCCCAAAGTGATCGATTTCGGCATCGCAAAGGCTACCGACCAGTGGGCCGTAGAAACTACTCTGATAACGCAATTCGGTCAGATGGTGGGTACGCCGGAGTACGCCAGTCCTGAGCAAGCGGAGGTGACGACCGGAGATGTGGATGCGAGCTCCGATGTGTATTCGCTCGGGGTGCTCCTGTACGAGTTGCTGATCGGGACTGTCCCTTACGACGCAGCCAGTATGCGGCAGGCGGGTTTAGCCGAGATGCTCCGGATAATCCGCGAAGAGGAGGCCCCGCCGCTTTCGCGAAAGCTGACGACCATGGGCGCGGCAGCGGCCGATATTGCCGCGCGCCGCATGACGGATCCGGCCTCTCTGCGCCGCCTGGTGGATGGCGACCTGAACAGCATCGCGATGAAGGCGCTGGAAAAAGTGCGCGAGCGGCGATACCCTTCGGCGACGGAACTCTCAGCCGATTTACAGAGATACCTTGAGCATCGGCCAGTGCTCGCGTCTCCGGCGGGCAGGCTCTATCGGACCCGCAAGTTTCTTCGCAGGCACAGGCCGGCGGCTTTCGGCGCGGCCGCCGCGCTCGCGTTCATCCTGTTGAGCGCACTAACGGTCTGGTCGTTCACGCACCGCAACCCTCAGCCCAAACCCCAGTCGACAGACAAACGCCCCATTGTTCTCGCCGATTTCGCGAATTCCACGGGGGATCCGGCATTCGACGGTACGCTTCGCCGGGTAATGGCGGGCGAGCTTGAGAAATCCCCGTACCTCAGCGTGCTTTCCGATGCGCGCATGAGCGAAACACTGCGCCTGATGGTCCGGCCCGCGGATACGAAGCTTACGCCTGATGTTGCGTCCGAAATCTGTGAGCGGACAGCAAGCGGAGCAGTCGTAGAGGGCTCGGTCACGAGTCTCGGAAGCGAGTACGTGTTGAGCTTGCGCGCAAGGAATTGCCGAACTGGAGTTGTTCTGGACGAAGAGCAGGCGTCCGCGGCCAAGAAAGAGGAGGTGTTCAAGGAGCTGGGCCAAATAGCCAACCGGTTCGGCACCCGGGCAGGGGAATCGGTTCCACTCGCGAACAAGGACCCGAGTCAGTCGACCGATGTAACCACGCCATCGCTCGAGGCATGGAGGTCCTTCAGCGCGGCAGTGAAGGTACAACAGCGCGGGGCACAGACAACGGAAAGCATTTCACTCCTCAAGCGGGCCATCGAGCTCGACCCGCAATTTGCGATGGCTTATGCCAACCTGGGCCGGCTATATGCATCCTTCGGGGAGTCCGAACTTGGAGCGCAGAATATAGCCAAGGCCTATGAACTACGGAATCGGGTTAGCGATCAGGAGAACTATTTCATCACTTTCAACTACCACCGGCAGGTAACCAGAAACCTGGAAATGGCGCGACAGACCCTTGAATCGTGGGCCCAAAAGACACCCCAGGATCTCTTGCCACACGGATTCTTGGCAGCCTTCACGACACAGGGCTCGGGTCATTATGAAAAAGCCACGGAAGAAGGTCTGAAGGCGATCGAACTCGATCCGGATTACGCCATCGGCTACCACAATGTGGCCTTTGCTTACATCTTCCAGAACCGCCTGTCCGAAGCCGAGGCGCTGCTTCGTAAAGCATCGGAACGTAAGATCGAATCCGTTGAGTTCTCGCTATGCCGGTACTTTATCGCTTTTCTGAAGGGGGACCAGGCGGCAATGGAAAGGGAAACGACCCAACGACAGACAAAATTGGAAGCCCAGGGATCGTTTGAGCACCAGGAAGCCCTGACCTTGGCGTATCATGGGCGCCTGACAGAAGCGGGCCGGCTATCGGAGCGCGCGGTGAGCTTATCTCGCCAGGCAGGTTTGCGCGAGCGAGCCTCCTTATTTGAAGGAACTCGTGCCACGTGGAATGCGCTATTCGGGATTCGCGCGGAGGCGCAAAGAAGCGCGGCAGCGGCGTTGTCGTTGTACCGAAGCAGGGACGCCGACTATGGACCCGCCTTTGCGCTGGCGCTGCTGCACGAGTCCGCACAGGCTCACAAGATCGCGGCGGAACTCGAAAAGCGCTACCCGGAGGACACTTCCGTCCAGTTCAGTTATCTTCCAGCGCTGCGGGCGCTCGAAGCTCTCAACCAGGGAGACCCGGCGAAAGCGCTCGAAATGACACAAGTGGCGACTCCGTACGACCTCGCTGTTCCGGGTACAGCATTCTACTCTGGCTCCTTCTTCGGAGCCATGTATCCGGTCTATGTGCGGGGCCTCGTATATGGCCGGATGGGCCGCCATCGCGAGGCAGCGGCTGAGTTTCAAAAAATCCTTGATCATCCGGGAATTGTGCTGAACGATCCGATGGGACCAATGGCGCGTCTCCAACTGGCCAGAGCATTGTCGGCTTCCGGAGAGCGCGAGAAATCAGCCGCCGTCTACAAGGACCTCCTCACTGTCTGGAAGGATGCCGATCCCGACATTCCGGTCGTGCAGGAAGCCAAGGCTGAGTCGGCCAAGCTTCCATAGTTGCGTGTAACTTTGCGCTCAGGATTCCTTATCCTGTTTAGCCGAATGCCCGTGAGGATAAGATTATGACGAATGGCGAGACCTTTCACACGCTGCCGGGATCATCCCAATTTCCGACGACGCGGTGGACCCTGGTGGTCGCTGCCGGTGATCCACATCAGAAGGAGGCTCGGTCCGCTCTGGTTTCCCTGTGTGAGAACTACTGGTATCCCTTGTATGCCTATCTGCGGCGGCGCGGTTATCCGACAGATCAGGCGCAGGATCTCACGCAGGAGTTCTTCGTCCGCGTGCTGGAAGGGCGATATCTCGATCGCGCTGATCCGGAAAAGGGCCGGTTCCGGTCCTTTATTTTGACTTCGTTGAAATTCTTTGTAGCCGACGAAGAAGACCGCCATCGCGCGCGAAAACGCGGCGGCGGGGTGCTTGTGCCGCTTGAATTCTCGTCAGGCGAAGAGCGCTACCAACGCGAGCCTGCTCACGATGAGACGCCGGAGCGGATCTTCGAACGGCGCTGGGCGCTTTCGGTGCTAGATCGAGTGGTGGAGAGATTGCGCAACGAGTTCGTCCAGCACGGACGGCCGGAACATTTCGAGCGGTTGAAGATGTTTCTTCTCGGTCCGTCTGACGCGCCGTACTCCGCCCTAGCACGAGAAATGAACACCTCAGAAGGAGCGCTCAAGGTGGCTATTCACAGGCTTCGCAAGAGGTATCGCGAACTCTTTCGCCAGGAAATCGCAGATACTGTCGCCGATCCCGCGGAGGTAGAGTCCGAGCTCCGGTTTCTCGCAGCCGTGCTTTCGAAGAAGTAGCGGTCGGCCCCGTGTAGTCGATGCTTTACCTTGTGGGCGATCCCGTCGGGTTTGTCGGCGACTCGGAGGCCCGTGGTCTTTCTTGAATGCGCTTGAACGCCGCGAAGGATTGCTGGCGAGCGGAGCAGCATTTGGTGGTCGAGACTGTCCAGTTTACTGGGCGTTCTCCCAACTACGTCGCACTGAAGGTTCGCGGGGTACCCGTGAAACTGCTGCAATTCGAAGGAGAGTACCACGGGACTGGCTCGAAGCGTCGAATTTTATTCGCACTCAACTCTACATGATGAGCTGGTTCAAAAGATATGTGCGCACGGCCGAGGGGAAGTCGGTCTCCGTACCGGCTTCTGCCGTTAGTGAATAGAGCGTGACGTACAGACCGGTTGGTGACATTTTTTTGTGAACAGCCTGTTTGGTTCTGGCTACGTCTTTCGACACGGAGTGGGCCGACGCGGTACAATCAAATCACGCACTGGGCCCGGTACCCGAAGTCGGCTCCACTGCGAATCCCTAGCAATTACCTTCTATTGTGATCTCTGTCAATGACATCTCCATGCGCTTCGGCGCACGTGTTCTTTTTGAAGACGTAACCACCACGTTCCTTCCAGGACGGCGTTACGCGATTACCGGCCCAAATGGATCGGGAAAATCGACGTTCATGAAAATCCTAAGCGGTGAAATTGAAGCCTCGAAGGGGTCGGTAACCCGGCCAAAGAGAGTCGGTATCTTGCGCCAGGACCAATTCGCGTTTGATTCCTACCGCGTTCTGGATACAGTGATCATGGGAAACGCGCCGCTGTGGGAAGCCTTACAAGAACGCGAAAAGCTCTACGGCCATCCCGACGATTGGACCGACGAGGATGGCATGCGGCTGGGCGAACTCGAAGGAATCGTGGGCGATCAAGGCGGCTACACAGCGGAATCCGATGCTGCCACCTTACTTCAAGGCCTGGACATCGGTGAAGCTCTGCATGAGCGCAAGATGTCGGAACTACAAGGCGGCCAGAAAGTGCGCGTGCTCTTGGCGCAAGCGCTTTTCGGCAGCGCCAGCGTGCTGCTGTTAGACGAGCCTACCAATAACCTGGACCTCGATTCCGTCCACTGGCTTCAAAAGTACCTGCTGGCTTACACGGGGTGCTTGATCGTCATTTCGCACGACCGGCATTTCCTGAACGAAGTCTGCACGCATACTGCCGACATAGACTACCAGAGCATCATTACGTACACTGGCGCCTATGACGACATGGTGCTGGCCAAAACTCAAATCCGCGCGCGCGTTGAATCAGGTAACGCCCAGCGTGAAAAGAAGATCGCACAGTTGAACGAGTTCATCGCGAGGTTCTCGGCGGGCACCAGATCGGCGCAAACCACCTCGCGCAAGAAAGAAGTGGAGCGGCTGCAAACCTCGGAACTCGCGAAATCGAACATACAGCGTCCCTATATCCGGTTCCAAAACGAACGTCCCTCTGGGCGGCATCCCCTGGAAGTGAAAGGGATCTCGAAGTCGTATGACAACCAGACTGTGATTCGGAATTTCACAGCATCCATCGCGCGCGGCGAAAAGATCGCCTTGCTGGGCCGCAATGGGTCGGGGAAGACGACAATGTTAAAGTCACTGCTCAGCAATGCAACGGGATTCGTGGATGCGCCGGACCGGGACTTTCCTATCGACGGCGGCGTGGTGACGTGGGGTCATGAGGTATCTGTAGGTTATTTCTCGCAGGATCACAAAGAGTCCATTCAGCTTGGCGCCACGCTGTTGGAATGGCTGCATGAATTCGACCCCATGGCTTCTCAGCAGGAGCTGCGCGGCCTGCTGGGGCAGATGTTATTCAGTGGAGAGGACGCGACTAAGCGCACCGAAAATCTATCGGGAGGAGAAGCGGCGCGTCTCATTTTCTGCCGCCTGATGCTGCAGAAACCGAATTTTCTGCTGTTGGACGAGCCAACTAATCACTTGGATCTGGAAGCAATCAACGCGCTGAACATTGCGCTTCAGAAGTACGACGGAACCGTCTTGCTGGTCACGCACGACCACGACGTGGTGGACGAAGTGGCCACTCGCATCTGGCATTTCGAGAACCGCGAAATTGAAGACTTCAAGGGCCCTTACGCCGATTATGTGGCGGAAAGGGAAGCCACCGCAGTTTAGAAGCTAGACCGTGCGGCTGAAATCAAATTTTCGGGAAAGCCGTTCCCCCTGATAGCCGGCGAACAGTTAAACCAAACATGCATCGCAGTACTGAAACCGGTCACTCTTGAGCGCTCAACGGATGATCCACATAGTAAGTGATCCCGGAGTACTGCATTTCCTCCCAGGTCTGGTCGCCCCAGTGCACTTCGGTCTTTGGATCGGGGTTGGATGGGTTATTCACTGAATTGTCGTAATGGGCCGTAGCCTCGAGGCGCGACCCTTTCGGCACCGCGAGCGGAGTGGTGAAAACGTAATAAGTCTGCCAGTTGAAATCGTATTTCGGAACCGCCAGTACAACTTCGGAACGGCCGTCGGGATAAATCAGCCGGTACTCCCAGCTCTTGCCGCGCAAGTGAGTATGCGGGAACAATGCCGTGATGTGCGAGTCCTGGGTGAACTCGATGGCTGAATCCACTGCCTGGTTGTCAGCGCCCGGGGGAAGCCGCAAGAGAAGGTTGACGAACGCGCTGTTGTGTATCTCCTGCTTCGGCGCCTCCTTGGCGAAGATCATGCCGACGCTGCTCTGATCCGTGGCTTCCTTGCCGTTGGCCGTGTAGTGCACCTGGAAGAGTAACTGAGAGCCCGCTGGTATCCGGATAGCCTGACCTGGTTCGAAGGTCATCGCGTTAGTGCCGGGTGCGGTGGTGGCAATGAGCGTGCCCGGGAATTGAGTTTGGGAAGCGTTCGGATCGCTGGAAGGGGGCATTTTCGGCACAACCGGCATGAACGCCGCGGCGGGGGGCGGCCCCCCTTTCTGGCGAATGAACACCAAGACGTGATGGACGACGCTCGGAGTGCCCGGCCGGACCTCGATGGCTTGCACCCACTTGTCTTCCGTGAAATTTGTCGGAATAGTGAAATACTGATAAGCAATCGTGCCGCTGGCAGTTATCTTGAAAGGCTTCGTCATGCTGAGCACCACGTCCGGATTGCCGATCTCCCAGCCTTCGGTGAACTTCGGCAGAGGCGGCAGGTCCTTCGGGTCGCCTTGCGGCGCGCCGGCATCCGTCCAGTGGATGAGCGTGTTCTTTTCCAGGTCGGTCAGGCGGCGATCGTTCGAGAACGTACCCCGCGGCTGAACGGCATGCCAGGGAGGCATCTGCCCCAGTGAGACTTTTTCACGAATGGACTTGGCCCAGGGTCGCGCTTGTTCGTAAGTGAGCAACGACATCGGCGCGATCTCGCCCGTGCGATGGCAGCTCGCGCAATTTTTATAGAGAATAGGCGCGATGTCTTTCGTAAATGTCGGCGGAGCAGAGGAAGCCGGCTCGCCTGACCAAATAACACTCGCAGCCAAAAATGTTGCGCAAACCACTCCAATAAGCGATCGATTCATACTTTTTTGACTCTGCCGTTTAATTTAACATAAGGCACGCGCTGTTCTTGCTCATGAGGGTAGGGCCAGAATTCCATCTAGCTTCGCCGGACTCCGCTTGAAAAATCGGCTTCTCATCGCGTGCCTGCGTCTCGCTGGTGCATGCCGAGCCTTATTCGGACTGAACGGCGTTTTATCAGGAGTAATCTCTCAGAACGCGGCTTGTGGCTCGCGTGGCTGGCCCAAATCCACGCGTCGGGCGTCATCCGGTAACTGACCCTGATTCGGGCGCCAGATTTGAGGGGCATGCCTCCATTCCTCGGCGAGCATGGCGTACAAAAAACCGCTCTTCCACACTCCGTGGATCTTGAGGTTCTTGAGGAGGAACCCCTCCTTTCTCATGCCTACCTTCTCCATCACCCGCGCCGACGCAGGATTCTCCGGAAGACACGTGGCCCAAATTCGATGGAGCCCGAGTTCCCCGAATCCAAAATCGAGCAAATGGTTTACTGATTCGGTGGCGATTCCCTTGCCCCAGGATTCTGGCTCAACCAGGTACCAGATCTCGCCTTCTTTGGCACCTCTCAGGATGACCACGCCGCAGAGCTCTGATAGATCGCCCGGTAGCCAAGTGATTGAATCGGGTGGTGAGCGCGGTAGGAATCGAACCTACAACCTAGTGATTAAGAGTCACAGAAAACGCCCTCCCCGGCTCTACCTGGCGCTAACTCCTTGACGCTACAAGTCAATAATTGCAGTCATTCTGCTATACTTGGACCTAACCGGCCATTTCGGGGCATGCAGTATCGCCCGGAGTATCACCCGGCCCGAAACGAGACTCAAAAGAGATGCCCGTGATAGCGATTAGAAATGCTACTGCAGCGGCTAAGCCAGCCGCCAGCGCGTCAGAGAAGGCGGTGAAGAGTGTGCCCGCTACCCAAAAGGCTGTCGACGCCTTGCCGTTCGATAGCGGGGCGTGGAGAGTGGCGGGGATTCCGGGCCTATATGTTAGGTGCCGCGCGAAAACAAAATCTTTCTACATTCAGCGGCGCGTTGACAACGAGCTAGTCAGGCGCAATCTGGGCGCGATGCCGATGAAGGACGCGAAGGACAGGGCGACGAGCGCATGGGCCGATCTAAAGCAAAAACGAGCGCCCGGCCAGGTGACTTTTTCGGAGGCATTCGCGCGCTACATGGAGCAGAAATCTCTGGCGGAAGCCA
Organism: Bryobacterales bacterium; assembly: GCA_003162425.1. GTDB lineage: Bacteria > Acidobacteriota > Terriglobia > Bryobacterales > Bryobacteraceae > Palsa-89. Next base: position 11,247 of record PMOK01000111.1, read on the forward strand.
CTGTCACGAACTACAGGTTGAACTTCCGGACCTTGCTCAATTCCTGGCACGATCGCACGCTGCGCGATATCGGCGGCGATCGCGAAGGTATGCGGATCCTGCAACAGCGCATCAAGAAGGACAACGGGCCGGCGAAAGCCAATCAGGTAGTGAGGTTGGTGTCGGCCGTTTATAACTGGCAGCGCAAGATTGATCCGACGTTGCCGGAAACGCCCACGACCGCGGTGGAACTCGACAGCATCGCGGCTCGAGACTGGGCCTACAGCGATGAACAGCTCCGCGCTTGGTGGCATGCGATTGAGAAGACGAAAGAGGGCAAGATCGAGCGCGGAGTAAAGACTCTCAGTCCCTTGAAGCGTGCGTACTGGCTCACTGCACTGTTGACGGGCGCTCGGCCCAGAAGCATCGAGCACCTGCGTTGGCCGGATGTCGATCTGGAAGGGAAAACGATTCGCTTCCGTGTGACAAAGGGAGATCGACCCTACAGCGTGCCGATGAGCGATGCCCTCCGAGCGATTCTGAAGGCGTATAAAAACTGTAACAGTGTTCCGCCGTCGGACTGGGTGTTTCCATCCCCTAAAAGGGCCGAAGGTCACTTGGTGGATGTGAAGAACACAAAGGAAGGTGTCAGCGCGAAGTATCACCTTCGGCACACTTTCAGAACTACGCTCACGGCTCTGGGAATCACCGGCGATCAGATTCGTCTCCTGATGGGGCATTCCCTTGGCGGCGACGTTTCGAGCGGGTATATCTCTGCACCGTTGCTTGTCGAATCGCTCAGGCCCGCCGTAAACGCACTTGCAGCTCAGTATTTGAAGATCCTCGGAGTGAAGATTGTGGAGCTATTCGCATTGGATTGAGAAATAGCGCAAGCCTTAATTGGCCACTTCGCACGATTCGTAATCAGCGGGTCGCCGCTTCGGTCCTCGCCTGAAGAGACTCTCACAGTCTGCGTGAGCTAAGACATTTTCCGAGCGTAGAAACCCAGACGCAACGTGGTTTTCAGTTAAGCCATCGGGGGTGAGACTAATGAGCTCCAACACTGCCATATCGTGAACGCACCGTGATCGTTGCGCCCACGACCTCACCTCCCGGAGATTTCGAGCCGTTTTTGCTCAATCTTCCGGCGATGCCAAGTTACCCAGTTCACTTTCAGTTCCTGACGATAGCCGCGGTAGCTTGTCCTGGCAATTACTTCGCATAGCTTCTCGGCAAGACGGCGCTTTCGGCGGTTATCATCCTGCCACAGAGGCTCGCGAACCCCCCACTGCACTAATTGTCGCGCCGCTGCCTCAATTAATTTCATCTGCGCCCGAGTGCGAGAGTTTCTCGTAAGAGCATCGGCGCTAGCGCGACTCTGATGCTCCCGGCAGCAGAATGTCCCATGGGCGTAGGAGCGGCGGGGATTCTCGAAAAGAAAATAACGACTACATGGTTCGTATCGGCACTTACAGATCGATTCTTTCCAGTCACTCGCCATGAGGCCGGTGAAGAGTCTGCTAGCCTCCTTTAGCCCACGCCCGAAGGAGGCGGCCCAATGATAAAAGGAGACCGGCAGTTCCGGATGGGCCGATTCGGTGCCTATGGCCACTACCAACTCGGATATTTTATCGATGACCATCAATTGCAGTGGGGTTTCGCGAGCACACTTCTTGACTGCCTGAATTGCTTTGCTTGTGTGAAACAGATTACGGCTGGATGGAGATTCGCTCCCGTCGGCATGCCGGCCGGTCTCCATCCACTCATCGACCAGTTCGCGGAATTGCGTGGCTAGAACGCATTGTTCGAGGTCCGAGTCGTTCCGAATTCCAACACCATCGAGTCCCAATGTCTTGAGCAGCCATGTCATGTCCGTCACCAGACCGCGGGGGCCGTCCTGAGGTTCCTCATAGAGCCGCAAACTATTTGCGAAAATTTCAGGGCTCAAGCTCCTGAGTTCAAGCGTTCGGAGAATCTCTCGCGGCTTCGCAACGTTGATCGTGCGCATTTATGAAAATATGCTAGAACAACAAGGCCATGCAAAGCTAGCAAAAGTTATCAAGAATCTGCGGATTCTTCGAAGATCATAAGGCGAGAGGACCCAGACGTGAATCAAATTCTTCACCCCGTCAAAGACGCTGCCTCCCGGCTCGGGATCAGCGTTTGGACCCTTCGTAGGAAGGCCTATCAAGGCGACATTGACTCGATCAAAATCGGCGTCAAACTGCTCATCCCGGAGGACGAGATTGAGCGGCTGATCCGAGAAGGAATGCGACCACGGCGATCTACATGAACAGAGGGGGCTCAACTTCAATCGACCCAAACGCCACCATTGGGCGGATTAGTGCAAACGGGCCACCGACCCCAAGGCAATCCACAGAGTGTTCGGACACCACCAAGAACACTTCCACGACAGACCGGAGCCCTTCAGCGGTCCGGTGGGTCACGGAAGCTAGCTATTCCGAGATTTACTCAATCAGTCGTCAAACCCTCGCAAATTGGCGCTATCGTGATCGTCGCTCCGGCCGCACAGAGGCCCCCTCGGGCTTTCCCAAGTATCGCCGCTTCGGCAAAGCTATACGGTATTTGCTGGAGGGCGAATGAAGCGATGCCCCAACGTCCGTAACGGCGCCGGCGACAACATCTTGCGTACCATCGCCCTCCCGCCGACGCATGTACGTCAATCGCCATCGCCGACGAGCTACTTGCGCATCACTCACGTATCCGGTACCAGCACATGTGAAGTATCGCCCGACCCCACCCACAACCCGCTTCAGATGCTCGGCAGAGAGTGCTAGACATGCGATCCAATCTCCGGGCCGCTGCCGGCAATCGCACGGACGTGAGGTATTCCATTAGGGCGAGCCATGATGCTTGAAGTTGCACAACAATGGCTTGAGTGCGCCATCATCGACGGCCTGAAAGCATATTTCAGAGACGAGGGCGGTGGTAAATGAGCGTCATCCAAAGGCTGAAAGAGGTTCTTCCGCCACTGCCAGTTGTGTTGGAAGAGTCTGGCGTCAAGCTGCGGCGCAACGTAAGCGACCACGTTGCGCTGTGTCCATTCCACAAGGAGAAGACGCCTAGCTTTCACGTCTCGCAACGATACGGCGAGTGGAGGTTTCATTGCTTCGGATGCGGGATAGAAGGCGACGGGTTGGACTTCCAGGCAGCCATCTCTGGCAGGCGAGTCGAGGATATTATCGGCCCGTTAGCGAGAGAGTATGGCCTGGAGCGAGATAAGCGTGAATCGCCAGCGGAATCGATGGGCCGGCGAAAGCGAAAAGCCGAGCAGGAGCGAGCGCAGCCAGAGGCCGACTTTTTCTGGGCGCAAATCAATGCCTCACTCGCGCGGAGGATCTCAGCGCTAGAGCGTGATGTCGCAGCCGCGAACACCTTGCCGGCGGATCTCTCAGCCTGGGCATGCGCTCACTTGAACGATACGAGTGAGTCAGCCGAGGCGAAGTTCGCTCAAATCTTCCGCATGCTAGCAATCCAGCAAGCGGCGGCTGAATATAGCCGCCTGGCAGCCGCCGAGCTGCGGGAAGCCCAGAGCAGAATATGGGCTCACCGCAACGCCCGGGGGCCCTTCGGTGCCCACTCGTCAACGCGGATCACCCTCGATTCTTACATGAAGCAAAAAGGAGAACAGCCGCCGGATCGGCCACTCTACGGGACCTCACTTGTTGATTTCTACCTCCAAATCGCTCGTCGCGTTCCGGGCTTGCGAAAAAAGATCAAGCGGGACGTGGACGACAGCTACGAAGCAGCTCAAATGGTTATCGCTTTGTTGGTTGTGGCCGAGGAGCGCCACAGTATTTACGATCCGCGCTACGCGCAGTCCGACATCGACACATACGAAGCGGAGCGGCAGCGGGTTAAACGCTCGGCGAGCGCGACTCTTGGAGCGTTCGAATTTAACGCCGGCCAAGGCCTGCCGGAAAATTGGCCCGCATGAGAACGAACGAGGAAAGAATCACTCAAGGCATCGAGCAAAAGGTTCGGGCGCTGGGTGGCAGTGTGAAGGCGGGCCCACGGGTCATATCTCACGGTGAGCTAACGCCGTCGCGTGAACGAATCTGCGTGAGCGGGCGCCAGCTTCGGGAAGTGGGCGGGGCAACTCTTGCGGAACTCGTTAAGGCCAACGTTCCACCTAAGATCTTCAACCGCAGCGGGGTTTTGTCACGCATACACTATTTATCCGACAAGCTTGGAGAACGCCACGCCATCGCAAGCTTCAACATTAGCTCCCTGCGGGGAGCAATATCGGAGGCCTCCGACTTCTACCGAGTTTCAAGTACCGGTAAGAGTTCCGACTGTTCGCCGCCCAAGGACCTCGCCGAGCACATTTTCAATCTGCCGCCCGAACAGTGTGGTTTCCCTCCGTTGCTTAGCATTATTGAAGCGCCGACGCTCCGGCCGAGCGGCACGGTCCTTACAGAGCCCGGCTACGATGCGGAGACTCAAGTCTTCTATAGTCCAACCGGTGGGTTCACTATGCCACCCGTGAGAGAAGTCCCGAGCGGCGAGGACCTGGAACGGGCGCGCGCCATCATTGATGAGGTGTTGTGTGATTTCCCATTCGTAGACGGCGCCAGCCGGGCAACCGCCATAGCCACAACCATCACGGCCGTGATCCGGTCGGCCATCGACGGGCCAGTGCCTTTGGCTTTGTTCGACTCAGTACAAGCCGGATCGGGCAAGAGCTTGCTTGCGGATGTAATCGCAATTCTGGCCACCGGGCGGGCTGCGGCTATGCGGAGCTTTCCTTTTGACGAAAACGAGATTCGCAAGCAGCTCACCAGTGGGCTGCTGGAAGGACCCGCTCTTTGGGTTTACGACAATGTCGACCGCCCCATGAACAGCGGCGAACTCTGCAAGGTGATTACGGCCAGCATTCATGCCGATCGCGTACTTCAGCACACCCGCGACCTTCACTTGCCAGTACGCAGTACCTGGATCGCAACCGGCAACAATTTCCGGCTGGGAGGCGACCTCCCAAGGCGTTGCTACTGGGCCAAGTTGGATCCGAAATGCTCCAGACCCCAGGACCGCAAGGGGCCGCATCTCGATAAACGTTGGCGATATGCTGACCTCCGACGCCACGTTCTCGAGCACCGCGGCGAGATTCTATGGGCGATCCTGACGCTGGCGCGCAACTGGTTTGCTCTGGGAGGCCCCGCGCCCCAAACAAGCCCCGTGCTCGGTGGGTTCGAAGAATGGTCCACGAAACTGGGCGGAATCCTGGAATCCGCTGGCATCGGCAACTTCCTGGCGAATACCGCTGAGATGCACCGGGCCGCGGATGCGGAGTCCGAGGAGTGGGAGAACTTCCTGAGCGAGATTCACTCGATTTACAATGGGGAATTTTTCACGACCGCCGAACTGGCGGCGAGGATCGAGAACAGGGAGCCACGCTTGATCGACGTGCTACCGGAGAGCGTAACGGCCCGGCGTGATAGAGATATAAAAACCGTGTTGGGAAATCTGTTCAGAAAAAGGCTTGGCCGGCGCTTTGGTGACTCGCAAATCCATCTCACCACGGCCAACCGAAAGCGCAACAATGCAATGCTGTGGCGAGTGGTTGTTGATGAAGAAAGCAACTAGCGCGCCGGGACCTTGGCAGCCCGCTCCTCAATTTTTTAGGCTACTTTCGCTAACTTCGTTTTCATCAATGACCTACCAGGAAATCAGTAGTCCTCTTAGGCTAGCTCTCAAACATCGCATAGTTAAATTGAAAATTTCGTATGGAGATGCTTCAGGTTGAGCCTAAGAGGACTACTGCACGATTGATAACGTGTTGAAGAATCGACCAATAGATCAGGAGCCCACAAAATTGTAGGCTACTGACGCTGGTTTCTGGTCACCCACGCAAATCAGATGGATTCTGCGGTGCGTGTATCGCCAGATGGGAATCGCGCGAACTTCAGCGACAACTGCTTGATCTTCCGAAGCGGGTGCCGCATGATCGGAATGAGGAACGTGAACCGAGACGCCATGAACGGCAACGCCTCTCAGACTCAACGGCTAGACACTGCTATACACCAACCGGAACGACAGCGGCGCTTTTTGGCTGCGTTTTCCGCTTGCGGCAGTGTGGTCCGAGCATCGCGTTGGGCCAAAACACACCGGCAGACCCACTACTTTTGGATGCAACACGATCCGAGCTATCCCGCTCGTTTCCGTCAGGCCGAGATGCAAGCCGCGCGCACGCTGGAAGATGAGGCGGTACGGCGGGCCCATGAGGGATTGCGGAAACCAGTTTGGTACAAAGGGAAAATCGTTGGGTACGAGACTGAATACTCCGACACGTTGCTGCTCGCTGTGCTGAAGGCGAACAACCCCGACAAGTTCCGGGACCGGCTCGAACAGACGAACGTTCTCGAGATGGACCCGGACAAGATGAGTCCGGAACTGCTGGACAAGATTGCGGATCACCTGCTGAAGAAGGCGCTGGGGGAAAACGCTCCTATCGCCGAGATCAACCGGCGCCTGGCGGCCGGCGAGGATGTGACGTTCGAGGAAGCGAAGGCGATCGAGGCGCCGGGGGAGCCGTTGACGATCGATGCTGTCTGCCAGGCGGTGAATGAACCGACCAGGACAACGCTCGAACCCGAGGAAAGCCAAAAGCCAGACAGTGCTAGGCATTCTCGCGATGGTCCCGTCGCGAGTACTTCGGGCAGCATGGTTGGATGGCATCGTAACCCGCTAGGAACGGGTGATTGATGTTCAGCCTCTTACCATCGGCGTCGCCTAAACAAGGAGGGGTACAAGCGATTTAGAAAAAGCGTGGGGCCCGACATGGGGAAAATTCTTTCGAGCAGAAACGAATCAATGAGGCCCAGCCCCAGTCCCACAAGTGGACCTCTCGCTGGATCGACCATGGCCCCAATTCCGGTGGAGACAAGAATGCGGATCGACTTCCCAGTGCCACTGTGGATGAACGGGGCGAGCCTACTTCTAATTGAGTTGACCTGCTCCTCAATTTGCGAATCGCTTGCGGTATCGATAGTCCTCAACCAATCACGGAATTGCATGACCTCTTTGCTTGATCTGGCCGCCAAGAACCTCTCAATGTCGAACTGTCGGTCCGGCAAGTGCCATCCGAACGGTGGGAGTTTCTTGATTATGAGTACCCTCTCAAGACGGGCTTCCTGAGATCCAGCGGACATCGAGGTAAACAGGGCGCCGAATTTTGTCATGAACAACGGAATGTCATTGTCAATGGCTCCTGAGAGCGCGGTGTAGCTGTTCATCTCTTCAATCCGCTTATTTAGCCCAGCCACGGCGAGAAAGGATAGCTCTAGAATTTTATGGGCCGCTTCATTTCCGAGGCCCAATGCTTCTAAGTTTGATTCGATTTTAAAGTCGGTGTCATCCAGGGCGTGAACCGTGAGGATGAGATCAGCAGGGCGAACATCAAGCCTGGCCTCTCGCCAGAGCACCTTTGAGATAGCTGCTTTTAGGATTGGTGAGTTCCCGCGAAGGTCAACGTCGAGCGCCCTTAGGGCCGGGTGACCGCTGTGTTCAGGTGTTATTACAAGAGCCCGCAGGATGGCGCCTTCCAATCGCAGCATGTCCCGTTCTGAAAGGGTGCTTCGTAGCTCCCTACGGATATCCTCTAGGCACTTCACTAGATAATCATTGTATTGAGCCGCCCTGATTCGAGAAAATGAGAATCAAAGAAGGGGTAAAGGAGGCTTCTCGCGTGCTGGCGGAAAATTCACCGTCTGTCCCGACTGGATGAATGTCGTCGGATCGAGTTCTAGCTTCAGCGCCTCAGATCCGAGGAGAAGCAGCACATTATCGAGGCCAAGGCTTCGTGTGAGCGGGATGAATTCCTTAAATCGGATCGTCTGCAGGATGTAAGTATCGAAGAGAACGAGACGCCTGAGTAGCGCAGTTGTGTCCGGGATTGCCCGCTGCCCATCTGGAAGAAACACTGCACATGGCGCGATCAGGCGACGCTGAATGTCCATCCACATTCATTATCGACAGTGGCAGCTATCCGGCGGCGAGCGACTCTTCCGCCTACTAGAGGCCTTTAATCCCGAAAAGTATGGTCGACGCGTCGAGCAGATCAACCTGATGGACATTCACCCGGACAAGCTCAGTCCTGAGATGCTCGACAAAATTGCGGACCATTTGATTCAGAAGGCATTGGCGGGTCAACCGAAGGAAGTGGTTGACGAGGCTCGGCGGCGGATTGAGGCAGGCGAGAAGGTGACGATCGAGCAGCTTGAGCAGGCCGGCGCCGTAAAGCCGGCGGAGCCACGAGACCATCGTCCGACCTCGCCGTCCAGTTAGTGAAGTGACTGTTCGGACTCATCCAGTTTCCAGACCAAGGATTTCCAGAAGTGCGCTTTTGGTTCTGGTACTCGCGGCGGGGTCGGCATGCCAGCCCGGTTCGGCCCAAATTGATTCCTGGACCGATGGCGAACTGGCCAGGTATCTGATGCGGAACGGCGTGGCAGTGAACGTCGACCATGCCAGCTTGTGGTTTGACAGCGGGGCCCTCGGGCCCAATCAAATGGATCGGTTTTCCAGGCTGGTCAATCGGGGGATTGTCGATATTGAAGCGTATCTCGGCGGATCGCACCTAGGCAGCCAAAAGATCCGATACTTTATCAGCGACCGCGTGGAGATCTCCCACTCTACCGCAAGGTCGATCTTCTTGCCGATCGACAAGGTTCGTGACCGCACGGCACCGTACCTGCACTAGACAACCCATGTGGTGGCGCCTTGCGACAACTGTCCCATGTGGTTCAGCGAAGGCTTAGCTTCTCATGTTCAAAGCTACATAAGCGAGCATGCGGGCGGCTACGATGGTGGCGTATTCTCGCAAAATGGAAATCGCGGCATCAATCAGGATGTGCGGCGCTGGCTGGCCTCCGATAGCGGCCAAGCCGTGGCTCCGTACATCGGAGTTCCCGGGGAGCCGCCTGCCATCAACTACGATCGCTCGAATGTTGCCGCGCCGTTTTTACGTCATGGCTCAGTCGTTCGTGAGATTCATCGTAAAGCGCGCCAGCATCGAGTTCGCGCTTTGGTCACCACGGTACGTCCTCAGCGTCGTCCTCGAGGGCTGGGGAATCGGTGACGGTGGAGGGTATCTTCCAGGACGTGCCGGAGGTAACGAGACCACATGACTGATCCGCATGTGAGGAGCGGAACGAAAGTGGCACCTTTGCGCAACCCCCTCACGTCTTAGTCATCTTTCAACGCTGATGATTTTGAGCAAAGCGGAGCATCACGACTTCTCGATTCATGTATACTGAGAGTCGCAATCCGCTAGTCAACCTCGGAGGCTGAATGAAGAAGAATTTGTTCCTTCTCTTACTGCTTTGTGCTCCCCTGACTCTCGCCGGGGATACGGTCTCGACTCCAGAACCGGCGACATTCCTTTTGCTAGGTACCGGTTTGGCTGGCATGGGTTTGGCGGCTTGGCTCCGTAAACGCAAGAGTTAGGCCGCTGCCTCCAGGCTACGAAGTGTCCCAACGCCGACGCCTCGAAGTCCTAGCACTCATTCTCGCCGTCTACGCAGGGCTCGCCGTCGCGACCTCCTTGCGCGTCTATATCTGGGAAAACGAGGCTTGGTTCGCCAGCCCTGCCGTCACTCTGGATCAGAAGGGTTATCTCGGCACTACGATTCTCGAATCCAAGGGGACCTGGATGGATGGCATCGAGCGCCGCACGTACTGGGTGCCACCCGTGCACCTGCTCGTGCAGGCGGCTTGGTATCAACTCTTCGGCTTCAGCCTGTTCAGCTTGCGCTCTATCTCCATCCTTGCGGGTGCCGCCGCGCTATTGGGCTGGTACGTGGTGGTCTCCAACCTTTCTGAAAACCGCACTGTCGCACTACTGGCGGTCGGCTTCATCGCGACCGATTCACATTTCATCACCTACGCATCGCTCGGACGGCCCGACATGCTCTGCGCAGCATTGGGTTCACTGGCCTTCGCGGCCTATCTGAATTACCGCAATCGCTCGTTACTTACGGCAATTCTGTGCGCACACGGATTGGCTGCCGCCAGTTGCCTGACCCATCCATGCGGCCTGCTGTATGCTGCCGGGTTGGTGCTGTTGATGGTGTATTTCGACCGCCGACGATTGCGTTGGCTTGATTTCGCCGGCGCCGCAATGCCTTACTTGGCGGGCTTAGCCGCCTGGAGTGTTTATATTCTCCAGGCACCCTCGCAGTTCGTTCATCAATTTACCGGCAATATCTCCGGTATCGCTTCGGAGTTCACCAGTTCCAGCCGCTTTTCCGACCTCGCCTCGCCACTCCGCGCTCTCAAGCGCGAATTCTTTCTTCGCTACGGCTCCAACTTCGGCTGGTATCAGACCGGATTCGCAATTCGCGCTCCCCTCTTCGTTCTGCTCGTCTACAGTTTGGCAGTAGCTGCCGCCCTCTTTGCTCCCCGGATACGGAATCATTCCGGATATCGCGCGCTCTTGCTGCTCGGGTCGCTCGACTTCGTGGTGATGGCGCTGTTCGACGGGCTGAAAGGCTCCGCGTACCTGGTTCACACCTTGCCCTTGTGTGCCTCCCTTCTGGCTATATGCATCCACGTTTGGACCACAGCTTGGACCAAGCCTTTCGCTCGCATACCATTGGCGGCGATTCTAACTGTTTTCGGCGGGGTTCAGTTCGGCACCATTCTGCACGACCTTCTAGATCAACCTCAGCGGCAGGACTACCAGGCTGCGCTCGATTTCTTGCGTCGCGCCAAGGCTCCGGGACAGATCATCGCAGCCGGCGAGTTCGCATTCGACCTCGGGTTCGATTCAGGACTAGTGGATGACCCGCGACTCGGTTATTTTAGCGGCCGGCGGCCCAGCTTCATCGTCGCAAGCTCCATTTACCGGGGGTGGTTCGAACGGTCAGCCGTTCTCTATCCCGACATTCACCGCTACCTGGTTCAGCTTCTCGACCATGACTATCGCGTTGCTTTCCACAACTCGAGTTATACGGTGTATGTGACCCTCCATCAGATCTCGAATCACGGGAGAGGATGAGACCCTCGGAAACAGTCCGCCTTCGGTTTGATGGGCCGCCTTTTTAGCCGGCCGCGTTCTTCGCGGGTTTGGTCTGCTTGGCGGGCGTGCGCTTCGTCTTCGCCTGCGGAACCTCAGGCGCCGAGGTGTTCTTTTCCGATTCGGTTGCGGTGTTCATTTCATTTCTCCTTGACCGAGTTGCGGTCGTAACAATTCATCACTCCAGTCAGGAAAAACAGCAAGCACAATCTTCTGGCGGATCCTGCCCGACGGATGCCGGGAGGAGGCCAGGAGAGCAATTGGCGGGCGCGTTCCCTTTTTTATAGGCCGCCAAAATGGGCTATGAGAGCTTGCCGTCAACCACCAACCCACCAACTCGTGCACGCCAACTCGTGCACGCTTGCGTTGCGCGAGGGCTGGGTGTATATTCTCATCAACACACCATTTCAAATGGAGTTTCTGGTCAAAGCTTCGCGACCGGAAGAGGAGACTACATAATGGGCGTGAAATGTACCTTCTTGCTGGCAACCGTACTCTCGTTCCTCGCGCTTGCATCATGTACGGCTCGTGCTCGTGTCGACGAAGTAGTTAAGGGCTTTTTCGGGGAGATCAACGGGTCCAACTTCGAAAGCGCCAAAGCGAAATATCTCTCCGCTTCGCTTATTAACGAGCTCAATGCCCCATCCTCGCTGAGAGCCCTAGGAGCGCCGCTCCATAAGACGGTCGAGCAGTCGTTTCAGGGGGCGGCAGGAGGAATCGATTCGATCGAGGTTGGGAGCGAGGAGATCAAGGGCGAACAGGCCAGCCTGGCGACAACTCTTGTCATGAAGTGGGGAACCAAGGACTCCGGTAGTATCGAGCTAATTAAAGAGGCAGGAAAGAACTGGAAGATTAGCGGGTGGGGCGAGTTCAAGGCGCTCGGCTCGGAACACCTCGCTAATGCCGCGACGTTGTGCAACGCTCGAAACCTCGACGCCGCGCTTTCAGAGTACCGGGCGGCCCTGATCGAAAATCCGCAAGATTCAATACTTATTTTTTACATGGGCGGGTGCTACGAGATCATGGGGAAGCTGAACGAGGCCGAGGCGGAATACAAAAGGTCTATCCAAATGCACCCGAATGCCCTCTGGGATCCCTACCTGCGCCTTGGGTGGATCTACCAAATCCGTGGAAATATTGCACAGGCTGAGCAGGCGTACCAAAAAACCATTAAGAACAAACCCGACTATGCTCTCGCCTATAATAACCTCGCCTGGTTGTATGCAGACAAGGGTATCAAGCTAGACCGAGCGATTGAACTTGCCCAGAAGGCATCGGAGCTTGCACCCAACGAGGGCAACTTCCTGGATACGCTCGGGTGGGCATATTATCGCAAGGGCGACCGGGCGCAAGCGCTGAAGTACCTGACCCCTGGGTTCACCATCAGTGTCCGAAGTGGTTGAACACCACATACAGCCAGAGACCTACATGGTATGCGGCTCAAGCGGCGCTGCGAGACGTGGCCGAGTGGATTCTGGAGCTGTCAATCCTTCCCGTTCCACCGCCTCGACTCCTTCACATGTGATCGCATGCAGGTTGTTATCGGAACGCGTGACATACTTGCGCTCCTTTAAGAACCAGAGGCTGAATTCCAAGTGCTCGCGCGGGCAGGCGAGCAGGTCCTCAAGTTCACGAATGCCAATGCCTGGCTGATGCAGGTTGCTGACGCGTTGGGCATAGAGGAGTGCCAAGATACCCTGGCGCTTTCTTTTTTCGGCCTCCATACCGGTGCAACTTTGCCAATTCTTGAATATCCTAAGCCGGTCCTGGCGATGCGCGTTGCGCCTTAAATCGTAACCGCTGCGCATGTCGGGATCGATCAACACGTCATAGCTTACCCGAATTTTTCGGAAGATGTCGCCGTTTCCTGTTTCCTGATTGTCGGGATGGTAGCGTTGTGCCAAGATGCGGAAGACTCGCTGGATGGTTTCCAAGTCGGCATTGGGACTCAACTGGAGCACTTCATAGTGATCCTCTTCCGAATCCAGAAACGCTGCATGACTGCCACCATCTCGCGAGGCCTCCTCGTAGGAGAGTCCCGCGCGATATCGGCCGTTTTGAGCCGGAGAACACCAGCGTACACGGGCTGCGCGCGAAATGGCTTGTTGACCCAAGGCCGATTTAAGGAAACCCTCAAGCTCAAGCAATTGTCCCACCTGTAATTGCTGGCCTAATTCGAGGCCGATCCCACTCCCACTAATATCGATGACCTTTGCAGTGGTTTCCTGGCGACCGGTAGGTGCCTTGAACCGGATGGTGAGATCCGCCTGACCGGCCAACGGTTGGCGTCTCAGCCTGCCTCGATTCTCGGATTTCGGCTGGCCGCGTATTGGTTCTGACGCTTGCGATCGCCATGTGCCCGGCGCACCGTCACGCCCGAAACGGGTTTCTCGCGAGTCAGTCCTGTAACCAGATGTCATGCTCCAACTCCCCTAATACGTCCGGCGAGGGTTTTACCGATGTCAGAATCGAGGGCAAGGATCGCCGCTCCATCTGCCGGACTCGTCCTGAGAATGTGAATCAGGAGCATCTTGGAATCCGCATATGTAATGCAGTTGAGCAATCAAAGGGCCATAAACCCTTGTGCTGAAACCTGGTACCTCCTTATCGATCGTACCCTGCGGGAAGTCTAGATCGAGTTCGGGGTTTAGAAACCAATGGCACAACCGCCCTCATATTTGTTCCGTTAAATCGGTTGTGTTTGCCGCCACTTGAAGATCCTCGTTCGCAGAGGCATTAGACACGATGCGTTCACGTTGTCGACTGGCGCGAACCCTGCCATTAGTGTTTGATACGCTTAATCCCAGGGTGATTTCCCACCAGTGCAGGGGGATATGCCCTGGAATCAAGGTCGCTGGAGTACTATTGAAACGTAGCTTGGTCGCGGCCCGGGCTCGTCGACTCGCGCTCAGCCTAGTGAAGCGACGAAGCCCCATGCGAGCCGACAAATTCTGGCGTTCCACAATCGAGGTGCAAATACGTTCTGGATCGGGCTGCCCGTAAACTGGGACCACTTCCACGGAAGCAACTTCAGCGGGCGAGTACCGCGCTTCGCATGTTGCAAGTTTCGCGGCGAAACAAGAGTTCGCAGGGAAGGCGTCCTTCCCGGGAAACCGGTGGATTCGTCGCGTTAGTGCATTCATTGTGTCGCTCTCAACTCCCCTACACGGAAACGGTTTCCAGAACGGCAGCTGAGGTAGAGTTGGCCTCTGCCTAGAAGGTACCAACCGTCAATCTCAATCGGGGAGCCGCAAGGCATCTGGCCGCTCGCTTCTATGCCGATGCTGCTCTAAATCTGGTTGTGTTGCAACTTCCGTAGGCCCCGGCTGAGAACGTGAAAGAATCGTGAAATGGCTACGCGACCGACGATCTTCAAGTGGCGGCAAACAGAACCGGCGCTGATTCTCTGTGCGGTCCGCTGGTA